>CAILBQ010000565.1 GCA_903832475.1 uncultured Acidobacteriota bacterium
CAGGGGAATCTGCTTCTTGCTTTACCGCTCCGCAATCCCCCTTCATGCCTAAGGAGCCTTCTCAAACAGCAGCTGCACATCCGAATCGTGCGCATTGTCATGCTTCAGCCACGAATTCTGCACCGCAACCTGCATCCCATTCCCCGCTGGACGCAGCCTCAACACCGCACTCCGCTGCTCCTTCTCCTCCTTCGGAGTGAAACGCAACTCCCACCTCTCCGTCACCGCTTCCGCCCCCGTCATTGTCGCTTTGCGGCTACCCCAGTCGCACTGCTGGCCATTAGGACAATTCCCCCACGCGTGCACCATGATCTGTCCGCCCGCGTCCTCGACAGCAATCCGGCTCAGCGCATCCGCATCCCCGCGCGAAGCATCCGAACTTTGCCACGTCCCCACCAGCGCCGCCGGCGAAACCGCCGCTGTTGAGCCTGCCGGTTCAGCCGCCACCGCCGTACCAGCCGCCGGAACCCCAGACCCGGAGTGCATCATCACGGCCACAACCACCCCCGCAACCACCAGCACCGCCACCCCGATCCCCGCCATCAGCGGCGTTTTCGACTTGGCGACGCCCGGCGAATGATCCCCATCCGGAGCCGGCAACTGCACCGGCACCGTCGCATGCACCGTCTCCGTCGAATGAGCCGTCTTCTCCGAAACATAGCTCTTCAACGCCGCCGTCAGCAGCGCCACATCGGAATTCCACCGCGCATGCGTCAACTCCACGCTGTTCCGATAGCGCAGATCCTTCAAGTCGTCCGGCAGCATCTCCAGCGCCGGCATATGCGCATCGTGCACCAGCACCGGAATCACCGGAATCTTCCGCTCCAGCGCCGAAGCAATTTCCAGCCGCACAAAATCATTGGCGTTGTCCAGCCGCCGCTCCCCATGCGCATCCGTCACCGTCGCCCAGGTCGGCCCGATCACCGCCAGCAGCACCCCGCAGCTGGCTACGTTGTCGTCGATCGCCTTGCGAAAGTCCAATCCCGGCGCAATCGCCGACACGTCCATGAACACGCTGTCGTCCCCATACGCGCGCACCAGGTCGTCATACAACCGCCCCGCCTCACCCTCCGAATCATCCCGGCGATAACTGATAAAGATCGCTCGCCCCTTGCCTTCGTTCGTCATCGCTCCCCCGCATCAGCAGCCAGCATAGGCATTTCGCGTCATCCCAGCAATCAAAAACCTTCGCGTGCCCCATCCATCGCGCACCATGCGATGGCTGGGATACCCAACCGCAACAGGGACGACCAATGGGAGCCTAAGCGGCAGAGCCGCCGCCCGCCGTGCGCGCAGCACCCGTGCGCCGAACACCCAGGAATGCATGCCCAGCGCGCTTGCCCGACGTTTTCCATCGCCGCACAATCTCGTACACCATCACCGTCGCATACGTCACCGCGATCCACAGAAACACTTCCTCAATCGGCAACCGGCTCCACGCCGTAACAAAGATCCCGATCATCGCACTGTCCTGGAAGCCCCACCACCCATACGGCAACCCCAGCGTCGCCTCCCACAGCAAACTGATCAGCAGCATCACCATCGAAGTCAGCGCAAACGCCCGCCAGTTCACCACCGGCAGCGCCGACGGCAGCAGCGCTGCCGATGGCCCCAGCGCGGTCACCACCAGGAACACAAAATACCCCGGAAACCCCGCCCCTGGCACAAACACCCGCCGATAGCAAATCGCCGCCGCAATCAGAGCCACCGCAAACACCAGCGACGGCAGATGAAACCGCAGCAGCCGATCAAAGCTCATCCGCGCCTCCACCGGCACGCTGTACGCCGTCAGCCAGTACTCATCCAGCCAGATATAGATCAGCAGCACCGCCATAAACCCGGTGAGATAGAAAACATACTCCTCCACCGGCACGCCTCCGCCCAGCGCCGGAGCCTTGATCCCCAACGTCGCATACGGATTCGGAAACACCAGAAAGCTCTTCGCAAAAAAGAAATCCAGCGCGGCCCCTAGTGGAAACATCAGCCCTATCGTCCACAGAAACGCCCGCTTCGAAATCCGCACCCCTTCTCGCGGCGCCAGCCAAAGCCCGATCACCACAATTGGCACAACAAACAGCAGCAGGCTATAGGTGTACCCATACCGGCTCAGACCCGCCGCCGACCGATCCACGATAGGCGCCACCTTCACCGTATGCAGCGTCAGGGCCGCCGGCGCCAGGATCATGACCACGATTCCCGCCACCACCTTGAAACTGCCCCAGGGCGAAACCTTCCCCGACTCGACCGCCATGCTCCCCCACTCCGAGAAATGAAGGAACTATAACACCACACGTCTGAAAATTCGGCCACTCGTTTCTTAGACTGCTTCTTCTATTCCTGTAATTTCTGTTTATACTGAAATAACAGTAGGAACAGGAGGGACAATGCCTCTCACCAACGCCGCCCGCGAATTTATCCTCCACTGGGGCGAAATGGGCAGCCGCTGGGGCGTCAACCGCACCGTCGCCCAGGTCCACGCCCTCCTCTACCTCTCTCCCGACCCACTCACCGCCGAAGACATCGCCGAAACCCTCTCCGTCGCTCGCTCCAACGTCAGCACCAGCCTTCGCGAATTGCAAAACTGGCAGCTCGTCCACGCCACCCACCAGATGGGCGACCGCCGCGACTTCTTCTCTACCTCGCACGACGTCTGGCAGCTCTTTCTTACCGTCGTCCAGCAGCGCGTCGAACGCGAAATCGAGCCCACCATCGCCGCCCTCGCCCGCCTCGCCGCCGAGGCCCGCACCGAAAAGCGGCCCGAGGTCACCGCCCGCATCACCACCATGCATGCCTTCCTCCTCGAACTGCATGGCTGGTACCAGCAGGTGACCAAGCTCCCCCCGAGCACCCTGCGCAGCCTCATCGGCGTCGGCGCAGGCATCACCCGCTGGCTCCCCGCACCCAGAAAGGCCAAGGCCGCCCGATGATCGCCGCACAAGCCTCTCCCGTCACACAGGAAATCCCGCAGCAACCCGCCGCCCCCACCATCGGCCTCGAGCAGTATTACCGCGAAGCTGGCCCCGACTACGCCGCATGGAGCCCCGAGTTCAACATGCACTTCGGCTACTACCGCCCCGGCCGCAATCCCTTCCGCCGCGAAGCCATGCTCGAGCAGATGAACGCCGAAGTCCTCGCCCGACTGCGCGTCGACGCCCTTCCCGCACCGCGCCTGCTCGACCTCGGCTGCGGACTCGGCGCCACCTTGCGCAGCTTTGCCCGCCGCCTGCCCCGCGCCGATCTGCTCGGCATCACCCGCGTCCCCTGGCAGGTCGAACACGCGCAGGCCCTCAACCCCGCCTCCGCCCGCATCCGCATCCTCGAAGGCGACTACCAGGACACCCGCCTGCCCGCCGCCTCCTTTGACGCCGTATACGCCCTCGAAAGCAGTTGCCACGCCCGCGGATCCGACAAAGGCGCGCTCCTCGCCGAAGCTCACCGCCTCCTCCGCTCCGGCGGACGCCTCGTCGTCGCTGACGGCTTCCTCGCCAGCCGCCGTTTCGCCAACCCGCTCCAGCAGCGCATCTACCGCAAGCTCTGCGAATGCTGGGTCATCGAAGAGCTCGCCCAGCTTGCTCCCTTCACTGCCCGCCTCGCGCAGCTCGGCTTCACCGACCTCACCGTCGAACACCTCCAGTTCCGTGTCGCACCCTCCGTCGCCCACATCCCCTGGGTCACCCTCAAATTCCTCATTACCGACGTCCTCTCCGGCAAACAACCGATGACCCGCGCCCGCTGGAACAACGTCCTCGCTCCCGTGCTCCTGCCTCTGGTCAGCGCCCCCCTCGGCCCCATGACCTACTGCATGATCTCCGCGACCAGGCAGTAAGCGCGCGAACGTCCCGCCTTCGGCCTATGCGCTATCATCCTCACCACAGGAGACAACCCATGTCCTCGCTCCGCCAAACAGCCACGCCTTACCTGCTGTTCTTTACCCTCTCCGCGGCTGGCCTGCTCGCCCAGAACACCACCCCCACCCCGCCTCCCGTCCTCGATGTCCACGTCCACGCCATGGACGAGTCTTTCCCCGGCATGAGCGCCACCTGTCCCAACCAGTCCAAGTTCCTCGCCTCCGACCCCGCCACCAAGGAGTCCTCCAACGGCTGGAGCACGGAAGAATGCACCCCCAAGCTCACCCCCGCCGCCAAGGGCGAATACATCAAAGACGTCGTCGCCGAGATGGAGCGCCTCAACGTCACCGCTGTCGTCTTCGGCGACCCCGCCAGCGTGCAGAAATGGCGCGACGCCGCCCCCAACCGCGTCATTCCCGGCACTTCCTTCGACAACGGCATGGCCCCCGGCGCCCGCGTGCCTCTCGATGAACTTCGCAAGGACTTCACGCCGGCACCCAATGGGGGCGGATTCAAAGTCATGGGCGAAATCGGCCTCCAGTATGAAGGCCTCTCCCCCTCCGATCCCTCCGTCGATCAGTACTTCGCCCTCGCCGAAGAACTCGACATCCCCGTCGCCATCCACATGGGCACCGGCGGCTCCGGCCGCGCCAACATCGCCATGCCCAAGTTCCGCGGCTCGATGGGCAATCCTCTCCTGCTGGAAGAACTCCTCGCCCGCCACCCCAAACTCCGCGTCCAGGTCATGCACGCCGGCTATCCCATGATCGATAACATGCTGACGCTCCTCCAGGCCAACTCCCACGTCTATGTCGACGTCGCCGGACTTATCTGGAGTTATCCCCTCAAGGAAGTCAACCGCTACATCCAGCGCCTCGTCGAAGCCGGCTTTGAAGACAGAGTCATGTTCGGCACCGACCAGTTCCAATGGCCAAAGCTCATGAGTTACAGCATCAGCCTCATCCAAAACGCTGACTACCTCACCCCCGACCAAAAACGCGACATCCTCTACAACAACGCCGCCAGGTTCCTCCGCCTCCCACCTTCGCCGACCAACTGATAGGTCGACGTCATCACTTACCAGAAAGGGCCGGATCTCTCCATATGACTGCCTGACAGAGCTGGCGATTTGGACAGGCTCAATTAGGAGGTCCAGATGTACTTCTAGAATCAAAGTTCAAGTTGAGCCGAATCGTGAACGGAAAATAAGGTAAACGTCCCTGGGATGTTCTTTATGTTATCGATATCCCCAGCCGGCTCTAACACCACCTTGTCCCGCACTCGAGCCTCCGTAGACTGCGATACGAGGATCTGTCTAGACAGCGCGCGCGCCTCGACACGCGCTGTAAAATTAACGTGGGGGCCAAGAGCCGTAAACTGTTCGCGAAAATCTGCCCCAACGTTGCCCACGAGTACCTCCCCAGTGTGTATCCCGCATCCCAATCCGATCTCGACTTTCTGCGGAGAGTATAACTTCCACTCTGTTTGCCAATGTTCAACAATTGAGTCAAAAATTACCCGAAACGCGCAAGCCGCACGTATCGCTTGGCAAGCGTCCTCTCCTCCGCTCGCGTCTTCCGGGCTTAGAACGCCGAAAAGGGCCATCGCGCCATCGCCAATAAACTTGTCTAGCACGCCCGAATATTTGAATACGGTCGTAGCAGCGGCCTCGCAATAATCTCGAAGAAAGCCTGAAATCAGCGTAGGGTGTGCCTTAAGTATCTCGCACATCAGCGAGAATCCTCGGATGTCCCAAAAACAGATCGTTACCGTTCGAAGTCTCATTGCGAGCAAAGTTGGGTCTCTCTCAATCGTCTCGAACACTCTCGGGTCAAAGTAGCGCCCGAGAAAGTTAATGCGTTGCGACCACTCCCGGTAGCGTAGTGCAGCACGGGTTTTAACGTTGATCTCGCGAGCCGCTGTAGCTCCCCGAATATTTTTTTCGACCACATCGAATGCACCATAGTCAAACGCGCCGTATCGATCTAGACTCTTTTCCTTTGCGGTAAAAAGGATGGCCATTATCAATGGATCAAGCTTGCGCGCCTCCTTAAGGAGGGTCATGCCACTCTGCTCAGAAGCCATAACCAAGTCTGTCAATACGACATCAATCGGCTCCTTCTTCGCCAATTGTTGTTCGATCAACAACCTCGCTTCCATCTCGCCTTCGGCACATAAAATGGACCAGCCCGGGTTCTCGTCGCCCAACGCAGTGTGGAGAGCCTCCCGATTTTCCTCTTCGTCGTCCACAATTAAAATTCTTGGCATAACCAATTCCTTCCTTAGTTCTCTCCTTTGGTATCTAGCTCTTTGCTCGTCATGTCCTCTGCACTTTGAGGGAGCAACCTTTGGTCGGCTAGAGGCAGTAGAATTTCGAAATCCGCGCCCTCTCCTGCTACGCCGCGTTCAGCTACTGCGCCCTCGTGCCCCTCGATGATTCGACGCACCAAGGCTAATCCCAATCCTGTCCCATGTTCATAAGTAGAAAAAAAGGCGTCAAAGATTCTAGCCTTGTTTTCGCGCGGCACACCTACTCCATTGTCCCGGAAATGGATCGTAGCGTATTTGACCGATGGATCCAATTGTTCCCGAGACAGATCAAAGCTTGATCGCATCACTTTAATCTCAATTTTGCGCTCCGGCTTGTCAAACCAATGCACCGCATTGTTGACCAACTCGTCGAAACACTCACCTAAACGCTCTGGATCGCCCAAAATCTGCAAGTCTGTCGGGCAGTCGACCCCACAAGTTACTTCTTTCTCTGCTGCTACGCAACATGCCTCCTCTAAGAGTGGTAATAGGCGCGTAGGAACAGGCCTGACTTCCTGAGCTGAAGCGAGTGATGTGAATTGAGCAACAATTGCCTTGGCCTTTTCGACAGATTTTCTGATTCTTCCGACGACATAAGTTGCCTCTTCGCTCCTTTTCTCCTCGATTCGCTTGGTCAGAGGGTCTAGGTTAGTTTCAATCGCGAATATTGGATTGCCAAGTTTGTGCGCGGCCGTGAAAGAGATATCCTTCCAAATCGCGTCGCGCTCAGCCCTTACGCGCTTACTCTTTTCGTCTTCTAACGCTGCAACGGTCGCGGTCAACCGGTTATTGAGATGTAAGTTCTCTCGATTTAGCTCCTCCGGCGTTTTCCTATACTTCGACTGAGCGCGACCCTCGTCTGAGAAGTACTTGAACCCAACCTGAGGGTATTGATACACAAGGCCAGTGAGATAATTCCTATCCCAGATACGGACCCTGATGTTCCCTGAAGATGAACGCCTACGCCGCAGCCGGTCTTCCGAAGGAAACAAATCAGTTTGCGTCGGTCCCTCTCGGAGCGTAACGACCAAAAAAGTGATAGGGACGTCTCCAGACTGGTATCGCTCAATCACCGACCTGTCCGTGTTTCTTATCAACCTGACCAACAGGTACTCGGAATCGTGGCCTAACATCTCTAGTAATATTTCAGTCGGTAGGTTTCGCCCAAGAGACACAAACCAGAGTTCTCGATACTCAAATCCATCTGGGTCTTTCCTAGGAAGCTCAGCGACCACGTCAACTTCAGGTGTTTCTTTTTCCCACACCACTCGCTTGAATCCCATTTGTGTCAATAATTCAAGGCACAAATTCTCAACATCTTCACGACTCAGACGCTCCCAATCCACGACAAACAGGTTTCGAACTCGAGATCCAAGAAGGAAGCGAGGCCGATTGGGGGATCTCCGTAGATCACGTAGTGCTCGGCTAATCGTCCTCGATAACTGCTTTATTCCTTCTGCATCAGACTGGTAATAGATGACATTTTCAGAGCTCAAACCATATGGAAGCGTGAGCATTCCCTTATTCTCGGACAGAACAAATGACGGCTTATCCAGCGCCCGTGCCAGTCCGAGCGCATAAAATGCAGCAGGGGAGCCTGTCGTCACGTCGGCAACAACGCAGTCGACGCGGGCAATGGTCTCAGCGGCCTCTGACCCTATTGTTCTGGTCATAAGCGCGCCCGATGTCCGCCGAACACGATATCCAGAAGTGATGATCGCCTTTTTGACTACTTCTACGACTGTGTTGTCGTCAGAAAGGTCCGGCATCGTTAAAAAGCAGCTGCGAGTACTGCGAGCAATGGTTGATTCAGTTGCCATCCGGCATCACCTAGGGATTTATCCTCGTCCACAACGTTAGCAGAAACCTAAGGTGAATTCGGCAATGTAGACCTCTTCCAATTGATGGAACTCACTTTTAGCTCCTGCAAGGAGGATGCGCTTAGATGCCCCTCCACAGTACCAATTTCCGAACGCATCGCTTTTTATGCGAAGCCCAGCCAGGAGCGCCCGAAAATGTACATCCCCTCGCCCTTCCGCGAAGAAGACCGCTTCGCCATCGCCGCCAAAATCCTTCCTCCACCTGGCCCCGATGGCCACCACTCCGCAGAAGACCTCTCCGCCACGCCCCTGCCCATAAACTTCGCCGACAATCAAGCCAACCCAGCGTAAGTTCCCTCCCCGCCTCCCACACCCCTCCCACCCGCCCCAAAAATAATCCGAAACGCCCCTCCCCCCTTCCGCACAATCCCCCATATCGCCCACGCGGAGGCCCCATGAGTACCGCTGTCTCAATCCTCAAACCCAAAGACGGAATTTCCTTATCCCGACTGGATCTTGTGCTACGCTGGCCAGACCGTGAACCCATGAGGACGCAGATGGATTCGAGCGAACGCCCGGCACCCTCCAGCAAAAAATCTCTCTGGCTCCCGCTCCTCCTCTGGGCCATCTTCATCGCGGGCCTCGCACTCCAGCTTTTCGCGCCGCACCTCGGCATCGCCCACAATGCCTTTGTCATCCCGCCCGGCCTCGCCACCCACGGATCGGCCGTCGACCCCCGCGCCCTCGTTCAAAAAGAAAAAATGATGCAGCTCTCCTCCGCCCTTCTCGTCCTCGCCGGAGCGATCGGTCTCGCTCTCTACTATCGCCGCTCCTTGCTCAGGCACCTGCTCGGCAAGTAGCAAAAGCAAACCGCAAAAGGATGGCAACTCATATGAAAATCCTGCAACGCATCGGTGTCTTCGCCGTCGCTCTCCTCGTCGTCGCTGCCCTTTCCGGAGTCGTCGGGAAGGCCGCCGTCACCCTCACCACGCCCAATTCTTCCCTGATCAACTACACCCTCGGAGCCGGCGCCACCAGCTCCGCCATCACCCCCGCCACCAACCAGCCGGTCATCGTCATCGGCTCCAACAACGGCACCACCGACTTTGCCGTCAGCACCCTCACCATGGTCCACATCCCTGGCGTCATGCTGCGCTGGGTGGGCATTGAAGCCGGTACCGGCGCCCTCACCCACGGCGGCAGCACCACCCTCGGCAGCCACATCCTCTACCTCGACCAGAGCGACAAAGTGAGCCTCGAAGTATTCAGCGCCGACTCGTTCGTGATTCATAACGGCAACACAGCTTCCGAATCCGGCACCGTCAAGCTGATCTGGTAACCCCGGCACATCGCCAAGGAGTCTAGTCATGAAACAGCAATCCACTCTTCGCCGCTATGCCGTCCTCTCCATCGCTTTCGTCGTGGCGGCACTCACCCTCGGCATACTCGGCAAGGCCGCGCAGACCGTGACCGTCCCCAACGCCGTGAACATCACCTATAACCTCGCCCCCGGCGCGTATAGCGGAGCCATCACGCCCGCCTCCAACCAGGCCGTGCTCATGATCGGCAGCCAGACCACCGTAAACTACCGCGGAGTCGGCATGGCCACCATTCTCCACGTCCCCGCCAGCTTCATTGAATGGACGGGGGTCGAATCGCCCTATAACTCAGGCACAGCAACCACAGAAGGGTACGCCGCCGCTCCCGGTACCCATATCCTGTACCTCGACTACGCGCATCTTGTCGATGTCGAAGTCGCCAGCGCCGACACCATCTACATCCACAACGGCAACACGTACTACAACATGACCGGCAACCTCGAACTCATCTGGTAGGTACGCCATGACCCATCGATCCCGATACGTCTCTGTCGTCGCCCTGCTGGGCCTGAGTTCCGCGCTGAGTCCTGTTCTCGCCGCGGCACAGCAATCCCAGTCGGCCGCCTATCATTCCACCGCGGATGCCGCTCGCCAGCCCATCGCCAACATCCCCTCAACAACCGACGCACCCGTAGCGGCCGACCGTCTCCTCCAGGCCTTCCAGGACAAGTCGTCGCTCACCCGCGTGCAGTCGCTCGAACAAATTGACGCCTCGCCCGCCATCGCTCCCGAGACCATCGTCGCCACCTTGCTTGAAGCTCTGCATGACCGCGATCCTCTCGTCCGCGAAGCCGCCCTGCGCGCCCTGCTCCATCGCGACACCGAACAGACTCCCGTTCTCAACGAAGCCGACCTCGCCGGCTTCCAGGGTGAAACCGCCGAGCTGGCCAGAGTCCACTTCGCGCAGAAAAGCGCAGACGCTTCCACGTTGAAAGAACTCATGCAACATGGCACCGCCACCGTCCAGCAAAGCGCCTTCGAAGCCCTCGCCGCCCTCGACCTCTCCGCCGCTGTCGAGGCTCTGCGTGCAGAACTCCAGGACACGCAATCCATCTATCGCCTGCAGACCCTCCAGCTCCTCACCCGCAACAGCTTCACCCTCCCATCCAAAGAACTGCTCACAATACTCCAGGAAGCAGCGGCGGATCACGATCCGCTGGTCCGCGCCTTCGCCAATCAAACTCTGAAAGACAAGCAGCGCGAAGCGGAGGGGAATCCAGCGAACTAAGCGGACCTTCCGCAACACAGCCCAGCCCATCTTTCGCGCCGCTCACGAAAGGTGGGTGCGCTGCAGCGCGCTCCCTTCGCGTTACCATTCTCCTGAACGCATTCGCGCCTCACGCGAAACGCAGCGCAGGAGCCCCATGTACATCCCCGAAGCCTTCCGCGAAGAAGACCGCGAAGCCATCGCCGCCATGATCCGCGCCTGCCCCCTGGCCACCCTCGTCACCCACTCCGCCCAGGGCCTCGTCGCCACGCCCCTGCCTATGATTTTCGCCGCCGACGAAGGCGACCACGGCGTGCTCTACGGACACATCGCCCGCGCCAACCCGCAATGGAAAGAACCTTCAAACACCGGCGATCCCGCCGACGACGCGCTCGTCCTCTTCCAGGGCCCCAACGCCTACATCACGCCAACCTGGTATGCCACCAAGGCCGAAACCGGCAAAGTCGTCCCCACCTGGAACTACACCGCCGTCCACGCCTACGGCCCGGTCGAGTACTTCGACGACCCCGCTCGCCTGCTCGACATCGTCACAAAGCTTACAGACCACCACGAAGCCGCCCGCCCTCAACCCCGCCCGGATCCCCACCCCGAACCATGGTCCGTCAGCGACGCCCCCGCCGACTACATCCAGTCCCAGCTCCGCTCCATCGTCGGCCTGCGCATCCCCATCCGCCGCCTCGAAGCCAAAAAGAAGCTAAGCCAAAACCAGCCCCTCGCCAACCGCGCCGGCGTCCAGCAAGGCCTCGCCCAAAGTCCTTCCGAACAGGATCGAATTCTCGCGAAAATCATCCCTCTCTGAAACCGGCCCAGCCTGCCTCCCTAGGTGCGTGCGGCCAGCGGCGCCTTACGCCAGCGTCCGTACGCCACAAACAAGGCAAGCGCCCCTGTGACAAGCGGCACGGCAGCCACCGCAAAGCCCATGGTCTGGATCGACACCACCAC
Source organism: uncultured Acidobacteriota bacterium (assembly GCA_903832475.1). Classification (GTDB taxonomy): domain Bacteria; phylum Acidobacteriota; class Terriglobia; order Terriglobales; family Acidobacteriaceae; genus Acidicapsa. The sequence continues at coordinate 11,528 of CAILBQ010000565.1, forward strand.
CGCGCCGATCATGATGATCGTAAGTCCTGCCGCGGCCAGAGGCGTCAACTCCGTCCGAATCCGCAGCAGACCGGGCAGCACCAGTCCCAGCCCGCCCAATATCTCCATCACTCCGATGAACCGTAGGAACCCTACGGGCAGCGAGGAATGCGCGGCCAGTTGAGCAGCCGGCATGATCAGCTTCTGTACCCCGGAAGAAACAAAGAGCAGCGCCAGGACTACCTGAACGACCCACAGAACCTTGCTCATCTCTCCTCCTCCATACCCTCTCAACAGGACAGCCACATCCCTGAAGTCGTTCTTTGTCTCACATCGAACATGCCTCTGACAAGGTCTTCTCCGAGCAATGGAAAAAGCCATCCAACTGGATGGCTTTTTCCATTGCGTCCAAAGTTTTGACTTAGTTCGATTCCGTAAATGAGATGTAAGGCGTCGTCCCACTCGTCGCTGTGCAAGTCTTCAGCGTCAAGTTATTCGTCTCTCCCGTCGTCCCATCGTAGTTAGACGGGGAAACGCACGTTGGAGCGCTCGTCGACCCATCGGTCACAGCGACCTTCACCTTTACCGTCGACCCCGAGTTAAAGTCCGCCCGCGACCCGCCTGCATTGCCCAGCACGTTGAACTCCGCCTGCGTCCAGCCGCTGGCGATGTCGGTATAACTATCCTTGACCGTCGCCGTATATGCGTCGCCACCGTAAGTCACAATAGCTTTGTCGGTTCCGCCCGCGGCCGCCGTCCCCGACAACTGCAGCCCGGCCAGATCGGTGATGGGAAGCTGCCCGTTATACACAACCACAGCGGGCGTATTCTGCACGCAGTCGTCTCCCGGCCCCTGGCTGTCCGCGCCGCCATCGATAAACCCGGCAGGGCAAATGTTCTTCCCGTTATCGACGCCGTAATTGATCAGCCAGTACTCGATGAACACCTCCGTCTTGCCCGTAAGCTTGTTACTCGTCAGCGAAACAGGCGTGTTCGTCGACATAACATACTGCTGCCAGGCCAGGCATCCCGAGTAACCCGCGCATGCTGCCGAGTTATAGAAGTTTGTATTCACCTGCAAGGTATATTCATTCGACCCCAGGATCCCGCCTCCGCCAAAAGCAGCCACTCCCACGCTCTTTTCGGTCTTCACCCCCGTCACCGTGGGAAAGCTGCCGGTAGCTTGCGTGAACAGCCGCCCCGCAGGAGCCTGTGCCACATAGTCATAGCCGTTGCCAACCGTCTGCTCGTCGCCCTTCGGCCGCTTGATCGCAGACCGATACCCTGGCGCCGGAGCACAGGCCACTCGCTCCCATTGCGTGTTGGGATAGGAAGCATGAAAGCACCCTCCTTCGGGCGCGCTGATCTGGTGCATGGCTTCGCGCCAACTCGCGCGCGCCTTTGCATCCGCCGCGTCAATCGGCTCATGACTCGCCTGCGCAAATGCAGATGTGACCGGGACAACAGTCAAGACTCCCGCAATAACTCCCATGCGGAGCAGATTACGCGTACCAAACCTCACGTCAAATTGCATGCACTGATCTCCATTTTTATAGAGTTGTTTGGTTTGATCGAACGGCCTCGGTTTGCTTACGCCCTAAAATCGTAAAAGGCTTGAAGGTATGTCAGCATGTAACAGGAAACCCTTCTGGTTGCGCAAGCAGAAAGTCATCCCCCACGCGCCAAATTGAGGATTCGCCGATGCCAGCAGTGTCTTCCGCAATGATTGCCGTCGGCATCGCCGCCTTGCTCGCCGGGCTCATCCTCGTCCGGACCCGCTTCATCGCCGCCACCGGCCTGGGCAAGCTTCTCGTCCTCGGACCTGTCTTTGAAGCCGTTGCCCTGGCCATCTTCGCCGTCGAACACTTCCTCGCCGCTCGCGACCTCGCCCCCATCGTCCCCCGCTGGTTACCCGGCGCGCTCTTCTGGACTTACTTCTTTGGCGTCGCCTTACTCGCCACCGCCATCAGCTTCCTCATCTTCCGCTGCGTTCGCTGGTCCGCCGCCCTGCTTGCGCTCTTCTTCCTCCTCATCGTCGTCACCGTCGACCTGCCCGGCGTGCCTAAGGGCCTCCACGAGCGCCTCTTCTGGACCCTCACCGTCCGCGAAATCTCCTTCGCCTGCGGAGCCCTCATCCTCGCCGCCAGCCAATTTCCGGGTGCCCCTTCCTTGGCTCACCTTGCCAGGGGAGGGATCGCGTCAGGTCGTCCCCTCACTGCCTCCTCCCCCATCCGTATCCTCGCAACAATCGCCCGCGCCGCCCTCGCCGCAATCTTCGTCTTCTACGCCATCGAACACTTCCTCTTCCCCCACAACGTCCCCGGCGTCCCCCTCGAAAAAATGACCCCCTCATGGATGCCCGCGCCGGTCCTCATCTCGTACTTCACCGGCCTCACCCTGCTCGCCGCCGCCCCCGGCCTGCTGATTCCCCGCACCCGCCGCCTTGCCGCCGCCCTCGCCGGCTCCGTTCTCCTGCTGCTCACCGTCTTCTTCTACATCCCCATCCTGCTCACCGAACTTCACTCGCCCCTCGCCCTCGAAGGCGTGAATTACGTCGGCGACACGCTTCTCTTCGCCGCCACCGCCCTCTTCGCCGGCTTCGACCCGGTCCAACCGAAACGCCCTTGAATTTCATCCCAGGCAAACCCTTCTTCCCATCCCTCGGTGAACTCGCATCTCAGTCTGCTGAGAGGGATTCGCCATGCCTACCCTGACCCTGCAGGAACTCGCCAAGAAGGTCGCCGACATCGACTTCACCATGCTTTCCACCCGCACCCAGGGCGGCCAGATCGCCGCACGCCCCATGAGCAACAACGGCGACGTCGAATACGATGGCGACTCCTGGTTCTTCACCTGGCAGGATTCCCGCATGGTCAAAGACATCGAGCGTGATCCCCAGGTCGGCCTCACCCTCCAGGGCAAGGCCAGCCTGCTCGGCAAGCCCCCCATCTTCATCTCCATCGAAGCCACCGCCGAGCTCATCCGCGATAAGACCTTTTTTCAGCAGCACTGGAACCCCGACCTTGAACGCTGGTTCGACAAAGGCGTCGACACGCCCGGCCTCGTCCTCATCAAGGCTCACGCGGACCGCATCAAATACTGGGACGGCGAAGAAGAAGGCGAAGTCAAGGTTTAACCCGGCGCCCTAACTCGAATGTTTGCAGCGCCGTCGCGGCCATCGCTGCTGCTGCGCGATCCGTGCCCATTTCACCCGCGGCACAACCCATCCCACTCCGCGACAGTCTAAGCAGGTGACCCTTGAGAATTCCGGGTGCTTCAAATAGAAGCGCCCGACCCCTCGCGCGCGCAGATCGCTGCCGCGCCAAGCGCAAAATTGAACGGAGAGCAACATGCACAAGTTCGGCATCTGGGCTCCCAAAGCTCACAAGATTGCATTGCAATGGAGCAACCAGACCCTGCCCATGAACGGCCCCAATCGTCGCGGCTGGTGGACCCTCCAAGTCCCCGGCGCAGAGTGCGGCGACAAGTATGCCTTCCTGCTCGACGACGACACCACGCCCTACCCCGACCCGCGCGGCCTGCGCCAGCCCGACGGCGTTCACGGTCCCTCAGAACTCTACGACCACTCCCGCTTCGAATGGCACGATCAGCTTTGGCGCGGCTCGCCCAAGACCGGCGCCATTATCTACGAGCTCCACATTGGCACCTTCAGCCAGGAAGGCACCTTCGACAGCGCCATTCCCCACCTCAAGTACCTCGCTGAACTCGGCATCACCCACGTCGAAGTCATGCCCGTCGCCGCCTGGGCCGGCCAGCAAGGCTGGGGCTATGACAGCGTCGCCCTCTTCGCCACCCACGAACCCTACGGCGGCCCCGACGGCTTCAAGCGCTTCGTCGACGCCTGCCACGCCACCGGACTCAGCGTCATCCTCGACGTCGTCTACAACCACTTCGGCCCTGTCGGCAACTACACCACCAAGTTCGGCCCCTACCTCAACCCCAACCGCAAAACCCCCTGGGGCGACGCCGTCAACCTCGATCAGGAAGGCAGCGATGAAGCCCGCCGCTTCTTCGTCGACAACGCCCTCATGTGGCTGCGCGACTACCATTGCGACGGCCTGCGCCTTGACGCCATCCACGCCTTCATCGACCTCTCCGCCGTCCACTTCCTCGAGCAGATTTCGACCGAAGTCGAGCGTCTCAGCGCCACCCTCGCCAAAGAGTTCTATCTCATCGCCGAAAGCGACCTCAACGACCCACGCGTCGTCCGCTCGCGCGAAGCCAGTGGCTACGGCATGGATTCACAATGGAGCGACGACTTCCACCACTCTCTGTTCACCGTGCTCTACAGTCCCAAGCAGGGCGAGACCGGCTACTACGCTGACTTCGGCTCTCTGAACGACCTGCACAAAGCCCTCAAGCACGCCTACGTCTACGATGGCCAGTACTCCGGCTATCGCAAGCGCCGCCATGGCCGCTCCGCCGACGGCCTCTCCGCCCACCATTTCATCCACTTCGACCAGAACCACGATCAGATCGGCAACCGCGGGTACGGCGAACGCCTCGAGCACCTCATCGGCCTCCACGCCTCTAAGGTCGCCATCGGCCTCGTGCTCACCGCGCCCTACATCCCCATGCTCTTCATGGGCGAAGAATGGGCCACCACTTCGCCTTTCCTCTATTTCGCCGATCACGAAGACGAAGAGATGCGCAAGTCCGTTGCTGAAGGTCGTCGCCGCGAGTTCGCCGCATTCGGCTTCGACGGGGAAGTGCCCAACCCCGAAGACCAGAAGACCTACGAAGCCTCCAAGCTCAACTGGGAAGAGCAGACAGAAGGCAAGCACGCCGAGATGCTCGCCTGGGTCAAGTCCCTCATCAGGCTGCGCCGCACCAACGTCTGCCTCAACGACGGAGACATGCATCACCTCCTCGTCTCCACCAACGAAGAAAAGCGCATCCTCACCATGGAACGCGACGAAGCCCGCATCCTCATCAACTTCGGCGAAGAGTCCTACACTTTCGCGCTGCTCGCTGGAGAAAAACTCTGCATCGCTTCGCGCGACGAGATCAGCGTCCGCAACAACTACCTCGACCTGCCGCCCATGACTCTGGCCGTCCTGCTCTCCTCTACCGAAGAAGTAGAAGAACGCCAGGTAACCATGCACCAGCGTTAGCGCAATCTCGTCTCTCCCTCTTCACCGGCAACCACCGGGGGTGCCCTACCCTTCCCGCCTCTGGGAAGGGTGGGAGGGAAAGACGTTGTCCTGAAGTCCCTCCCGAGATCGGATTCTCCCACTTCTTCGAGTCAACAACCGGCGCTTGATCTCCCCTACCGTCACAGCCTGAAAGCGCCCGTCTTCCCGCTGAAGATACCCCTTGCACGCCCGTCCCATCAGCCGCACCAGGCGTTCCATGCGTCCCGCGGCGCTCATGCGAAGATCCCAGAAATCGCACTCATCCACCAGACTCTGGCGGTATCGCTCCGGCGACATCCGAGCCTCGCGCTGCAAAATCGATAACTCGTGCTCGACGCGAATATCGCCGGCAATCGCGACCCGCTTCCCAGCTTGATCCAAACGAAGATATAGATCCGTGTCGCTGTTATGCAAAGGAAACCGCGCATCGAATCCGCCAATTTCCCGCAGCGCCGACACGCGATGCAACGAAGAAGAATTCAACGCCGAGCAATGCCGCTTCGCGATCCCCGTTGCCGTCTCCGGTAACACGCGCGGCCAGAACCCTCCCACAAATCGAAATGGCGAGATCAGCCTGCCTTCATCGAAGATCCGCGGCACAATCGTCGAAACACTTTCGTCGCGCCGATATTCGTCGATGTACCCCGCCAGCTTGCTAAGAAAATCCGCCGGCAAATGCGTGTCCTGGTCCAGCGTAAGCAGCCATTCATACCCCTCCTTCTCCGCCATTGCCAACGCATCGTTGTAAGGCTCGGCCAATCCCGGATTATGAGCATAAGAACGGTACCGCATGTCCTCCCTCGTCTCATCCTTTCCCTCGCCCCCCGGAGTATTGTCGGCAATAAAAATCGACAGCCGCACAGAAGGCGCAGCCATACGAGCCTGCAAAAGAGTCGCCAGCGTCGAAGACTCCTCGGGCAGCGTCTTGTACAGAACAACGACCGCCAGAATTCCTGCGCTGCCAGTCACCGGTTCCGCGTGCTTCGTCAATACATGCATGAATTGGGTAAGAGAGTTCAAGCCGGGAGACATCAAATGTCAACGAAGGACAAACCTGTTGCCACTCCGTTGGATGCGCTCCAGCCATCGATGGAGATCCCGTCTATACCTAACGCGCAAAAGCTTACAGCTTCAGCGTGACCATGGCGCTGTCGACCACCTTGCTCAACTGGGCATCGTCCGTGCCATACGCATCATGCCAACGCCACCATTTGTATCGAGGCCCCTTGGGATAGCTCTCCGGCGAATCCTCCCAGTCCTCCTGCCGTCCCAGCGGCGTCACATCCAGGTAGCTCCACACGCTGCCCATCGCTTCATCGCCGCGGTTGTTGATGAAGTATGTCCGAAAGACCGTATCGTTCTCGTCGCGGAAAAACACGTTATGCCCATGCCACTCGTCCACGCCAAAGTCCTTGTCCCACTCATCGGTGATCGTGTACCAAGGAATCTTTTCCCATCCCATGCGCTCCTTCAACCGCGCAATGTTTTCCTGCGATCCCCGCGAAGCGTACGCCAGCGTCGTATCCCGCGCATGCAGATGCGATAAATGCGAAACCTGGTCAGCTCCCAGCGAACATCCCACGCACGCATGCTCCGGCCAGCCATGCACGTTTGAATCGTAGAACGCCCGGTACAGCACCAGCTGCCTTCGCCCTTCAAAAAGATCGAGCAGCGAAGCCCTCCCCTGCGGCCCTTCGAACACATATTCTTTCTCGACCGCCAGCCACGGCATCCTCCGCCGTGACGCCGCCATCG
>CAILBQ010000566.1 GCA_903832475.1 uncultured Acidobacteriota bacterium
GAATCAGCCTCTGGAGCAGGAACCACAGCGCGTAAAAGATGATCTACTCGCGTTGTCAGCCAACCACCGTTCATTGCAAAGAGGTCGATCATGGTGAAAAAAAGCAAGTGGCCACTATGGATCGCGGGCCTGCTCGTATTCGCTCAGCTAGTCCTGGCGCAAAACGTCAAGCTGGCAAAGATAGCGCTCGGCATGAGTGAGACGGATGTTAGAGCGGCGCTGTCGTCCAATTCACCTTTCTATATCAACCAGCCCTCAGACTCGCCGGATCTCCACTACCTCGTCGCCGAAGCCGAGACCGAGTCAATGGCATTTGCATTCATCGACGGCAAAGTGTCTGCCTTTTCGGTCACGCATATTCTGCCGCCAGGGCAGTTGCCGTTTCTGCCACCGGGCCAGCAGCCAACTGTCCCCATCCTGCGCGGCCTCATCACGAAGCAAACTTGGGCGCCCACCGAAATCAACAAGGGTGACACCTGGTGGTTCAGCGACGCTACTGGGGCGCCTCTGTCGAATGCTTCGCAGCAATGCCGTCCAGAATCAGGAGATGCGTGGGCGCCCTTTGGAGCGGTGCCCGGTGCAAAGGCCAGCGAGCCCCCGGCAAAATCGATCGAGGGCCTGATGAAACCGTCCTTCACCTCCTACCCATCCAATTGCGGCGTCAGTATTCACCTCAGCGAGACGCCGGCTGAGAGCGAGGACTCTGTCGTCACTGTCGTTCGATATCAGGTTCTCGACATAAAGGCGATGAACGCATTTCTTCAGAAGCACGGTCAACGATAGACTCTCTAAGGACAAAACAGACTGACTGAAAGTTGAATGAGGATTGAAATGACAAACGTGATCGTAGTGATCGGAGCAGGATCGATTGGACAGGCAATCGTGCGCCGAGTTGCCGCGGGCAAGCATGTTCTCTTAGCGGATATCCGACAGGAGAACGCCGATGCGGCGGCAAAGGTTCTTTTCGATGCGGGCTTCAACGTCAGCACCGCGATGGTCGATGTCTCTTCGCGCGCTTCGGTACATGCGTTGGTTGACGCGGCCACCAGGCTCGGCGAAGTCTCCGGTGTTATCCATGCTGCGGGTGTGTCGCCTTCTCAGGCATCTCCGGAGACAATCCTCAAGGTCGATCTCTACGGCACCGCACTCGTGCTCGAAGAGTTTGGCAATGTCATCGCACGCGGAGGGGCTGGAATCGTAATTGCCTCCCAGTCCGGACACCGTCTTGGGCCACTCTCGACAGAACAAAACGCGCTATTGGCCACCACGCCCGTCGAAGAGTTGCTCAGCCTCCCGATGCTTCAGCTCGATCAGATCAAGGATTCATTGCACGCCTACCAAATCTCAAAGCGCGGCAACTCCCTGCGCGTCATGGCGGAAGCCATTCGCTGGGGAAAGCGCGGCGCTCGGGTCAACACCATCAGTCCCGGCATTATCATCACGCCGCTCGCCAACGATGAACTGAAGGGGCCGCGCGGCCCAGGCTATCGCCGCATGCTTGAAGTCTCCGCGGCCGGTCGAGCTGGTACGCCTGATGAGGTAGGAACTGTGGGTGCGCTTCTCATGGGTCCGGATGGCGCGTTCATCACCGGGAGTGACTTCCTCATGGATGGTGGTGTGACGGCAGCGTATTGGTTCGGTGACCTTACTCCAAAGTAACAAGAGAACAATACTGCGCATCTACACGACAAACGCAGGCAAATTGGCCGCTTTCAGTCCTTGTTACGCGAACGGGCGTTGCGTCTTCTTGCCCATTCCGGCATGGAATACGAACAATCGAGCTGAACCGAGAAGAGGCTGGCTGCATCACGCAGCCAGCCTCTCGTTGAGAAACGATCGAGTTAGCACTTACTTCGTTTGAGGCGTGGGGTACCGGTCTCCAGTGATGGGAATCGCCGTGATCTCAGCCGTAAAGCTCGCAAGTTCCTCTGGAGTGAACTGAAAGTCCGAAGACCAGAGATTCTCTTGCAGGTGCGCCAGCTTCGTTGTTCCAGGTATGGAGACAATCCAGGGCTTTTGAGCGGCAAGCCACGCCAGCGCCACCTGCGCTGCTGTCACTTCCCTCTGGTTCCCAAACGCAGTCAAGACATCAATGATTTTCCAATTGGCTTTTAAGGCATCAGGCTTGTAGCGCGGCAATGTGGGACGGTTGTCGTTCGTCGCTACGTACACTGTGCGCTCGTTGATATAGCCGGTTAGATAGGCTCTGCTCAGCGGGCTATAAGGGACGAATCCAATGCCCAGTTCTTCACAGACAGGGATAACATCCTGCAATGGCTCCCTCGACATCAACGAGAACTCCGTTTGCAAAGCAGTTAGCGGCTGAACAGCATGCGCCTTGCGAATCGACGCCGGCCCAGCTTCGCTCAATCCAAAATGCTTCGCCTTGCCTTCCGCAATCAAGTCCTTCACTGTACCCGCGACATCTTCCATCGGAACATTTGGATCTACGCGGTGCTGATACAAAAGGTCTATGTGGTCCGTCTTGAGTCGGGTCAACGACTGATTTACAACTTCTTTGATGTGCTTCGGCTGACTATTCAATCCACCCGTCATTTTTCCGTTCTGTATATGGAACCCGAATTTACTGCAAAGAGTGATGTTCTTTCGAAAGGGAGATATCGCCTCGCCAACCAGTTCCTCATTGGTGAATGGCCCATAGGCTTCCGCAGTGTCGAATAAGTTGACACCCATGTCATATGCCTTGCGAATCAGGGCAATCGACTTGTTACGCTCCGGTATATAACTGCGATTGAAGCTCATTCCCATGCAGCCCAGGCCAAGTCCATAATTCACCTCTATTGCGTTCTTGCCTGAACCCAGTGTACGTACCGAGCTTCCCGATCCATCTTGGTGGTCGCGCGCTGACGTCACTGCCTTCATATCAGGCGCAACCGGGCCTGCCGATATTGCGCCGACGCCCAGCAAGGTTCCCGACTTCAAGAGATTTCTACGGCTCATTTTTTTCATGATTGACCTTTCCTGTGTAGGAAGTTTGAAGGAGAGTGATTTACCACTCACAAAGAAGGAGCTTTTGAAAACACGAGTCCGATAAGGCAACTTAAACCATCCTGATTATAGAAATGGATGAATCACGATGCTTGGCAGGACGCGCCAAACTATATGCGGAGCGCGCCAAAGTGATTGCCAGTCTCCGACACAGGTACAGCCTGATCGCAGATGAGTCATCTCAATGACAAGTGGGCGCAGAATGTTCCGGCCCGCCCTCGAACTGCCAAGCATGCGGGTGCAGGACTTGCGGTAGCGAAAATACCAGTGCAAACATCAGCTTTTCATTAATGCGTAGGATTGCGCTGAAATAGGTGTCGTCAGCTATATGGCATTGCTAACTGTCTGCACACACCGTCGTGGATCAGGCATTTTACCGTGGGGTGTCTACCTTCCATGCGTGTTGTCGAATGATGCGCTACACTAACAAAACTCCTGCCCAGGGCATCGGTCCATCCCAAGCGTGAACTGCCAAAGGAATCCTCAGATGAAAGCATCTCTCCTCTGCCTCGTCGCCTCGCTCGCCGGCACCTCATTTGTTCTCCATGCACAGACGGCCTCGCCGCAATACCCCGGCATGCCCTCAGAGACGCCCGCATCGGTGAGCTCCGCGCAGTATGGAGCCGACTACACGCGCCGGGAAGTCATGATCTCCATGCGCGACGGCGTCAAGCTGCACACTGTCATCCTCATTCCCAAAGGAGCGCACAGCGCCGGCATTGTTCTCACGCGCACCCCCTACAGCGCCTCGGCTCTCTCCACCAACACCTCCAGTAACCACCTTGGGCCTAGTCTGTACGGCTACGACAACGCCACAGACGTCATCGTTGAAGGCGGATACATCCGCGTCTTACAAGATGTGCGCGGCAAGTACGGCTCCGAGGGTGATTACGTCATGAACCGCCCCTTTCGCGGGCCGTTGAACCCGACACCAGTCGACAACTCTACCGACACCTACGACACCATCGATTGGCTGGTGAAAAACGTACCGGAAAGCAACGGCCGCGTAGGCACCATCGGCATTTCCTATGAC
>CAILBQ010000567.1 GCA_903832475.1 uncultured Acidobacteriota bacterium
ATCAACGGATCGCTTACCAACAGGTGACAGGCATGCTGCACTTGAGCTTACATCCCGTGGCGATGCTCGCGTTCTTTCAAGGGACGCAGTTGAACCTGTTCGAGCGTTTCTTGACGCAAGCCGTGTCGGGTATCGACTCGACCGGTATTACTTCTGGGATGCAGAACGTGGCGTATGTCGTTCTGTTGGTGGGCTTCCTGTGGCAGGTTTATCAATCGTTACTCCACGGTGGAGATGTCCGAGGACTGGGTACGGGTCTCATCAAATACGTGGTTACGGCGGTCGTCGTGATGAACTATGGGACAGTGTTTACCGCCATCAACCAGGGATTCGTAAACGGCGGCAACTGGGTAAGTAACGCATCCGGAGGGAACGTCCTCCAGAACTGGGGGACCGATCTGCAGGCGCAGTTCACCCAGGACGGTACGCAACAGCTATGGGGGTTGATTACTGGATCAATGGCGGGCCTAATTGACGGGCTTCTTATCCTCGTGGCCTACCTCCTCTACCCGATTGTCGTCGTCATCTTCGGGTTCTTCTACATCTTCTACGGAAGCGTCCTGTATATCTTCGGGCCAATTGTGATTGCCCTCATGCCTCTCGGCGGCGCGAACCGCCTTGCCAAGTCCTACATCGAAAACATCTTCGTCTGGAATGCTTGGCCGATCCTATATGGCGGCTTTGGCGCGTTGATCACAGCCGTGCAAATGGGCCAAGTTGGGCAGATGCTCAACCAGAACGATTTCCTTGGCGGGCTGGGTAACCTAGAGGGCTCGTTCCTGATCGGGATCGTGAGCATTGTCTACTCGCTCGCGATCGCTGTGATCCCGTTCATTGCCAAACGGATCGTAAGCGGCGACGTAGGAAGCACCGCGGCGGCAATGGTCGGTACGGCGGTTACAGCGCTGACGGTGGGCGCGGCCGGAATTGAGGGTGCCATGGCAGGCGTCGCAGCAGCAGGAGCTGGTTCATCGGGCGGAGCGGCATCAGGAAGCGCCTCCGGTGCAGCGACTGCGGGCTCCGCACGAGCGCTCACCGCGTCGGCGGGCGGGAACCAACCGGCTCCGCCGCAACAGCCGGCAATCGCAGCCTATTCAGGAAGCAGCGGGTCTGGACTCCAGGATGGCTCTCCGACCCTGGAAGGCCATGCGGATCAGATTCGCAGTTCCATGAGTGATGTCATGGGCAGCGACGCGATGGGCACTGACAGTTCCAGTGAAGAGGGTGGCGGAGCGGGCATTGTTCCGACTGAGGGCTCAGGCTCTCCGCAGGGCCAGCCTGCGGTCGCTTCTGCCAGACCTAGCGCAGGGTCGAGATCATCGGCGCAATCGAGAAGAGGGCCGAGTGTTCACCGCTACAACCTGGGCACATGGAGCGCGTATCACGCCGCCCGGATTGCGGCCCGTAGCCTGGCAGGCGCAACAAAAAATGAGGATTAGGAGGACACATGAATACCAGCACTGTTCAAGCAGACGAAGCGGCCATAGCGAGGCCGAAGTATTACGAAATGGATGGAGCGCTCCGG
>CAILBQ010000568.1 GCA_903832475.1 uncultured Acidobacteriota bacterium
GCATCAAGCGCATTCGTGCCGCACCCAGGGCCATGCGAATCGACACCTCAGTCCGGCGCGCCGTGGCCCGTGCCAACAGCAGATTGGCGATGTTGGCGCAGGCAATCAAAAGTACGACCGTGGAGAGGATCATCAGCATATCCAGCCCTCGGCCCGTCTCTTGTTGCAGCGATTGAATACCGCCGCCTCCTTTGACGATCGTGACATGCTGCTTGGGAATTTCCGCCGCGCCGCCGTTCTGTGTATAGCGCGGCCGGGTCGCTAACCATTGCCGCAGTGCGACAGAAAGCTTCGCCTGCAACGGGCCGATGGCCGTGCCAGGGCGCACCCTCCCGATCGGATACAGCCAGTTGGATTCCTGGTGATGCAAGATCGAGCCCGGTCCTGCGACAAGCGGTTCTATGGAGATGGGCATCCAGAAAGCTGGTGGCCGGTCCGTGATACGATCTCCAAAAAATCCGCGAGGAGCTATGCCGGCAACGGTGAATGGCTTGGTCTGCACAAAGATCGTTGAGCCAACAATCGATGGATCGCCAGAGAACTCGCCTTGCCACGTTTGATAGCTCAAGACCAGTGCAGGAGCGGCGCTCTCTGTGTCATCGCTGTCAGAAAATACGCGCCCCAAGAACGGTCCTATGCCAAGCGTCGTGAAGTAGTTCCCTGAAACATACTCGCCCTGCAGCGCTTTCGACAAAGTCTCGCCGCGACGCACGCTGTAAAGGTTCAATCCAGCCTGCATCGCAGCCAGTTGCTCAAACTCCGGCGCGGACTTCTTCAAATGCAGATAGAGATCGTAGGAGTAAATATCGAAGTCTCCATCTTTGCCGACAAAGCCTCCATTGACACAGCAATCATCGGTATCCCCAATCCGATACAGTTGAGCCGGATCATGGACAGGAAGTGACTTCAGCAAAATCCCCTGCACCAGCGTAAAAATGGCTGCATTCGCACCAATACCGAGCGCCAGTGTGATCACTGCCGTCAGGGTGAATCCCGGCGATTTCATAAGCTGACGCAGCCCGTATCGAATGTCCTGGAGCAGTTGACTCACAGCATCTCTCCTGAATGTTCCTCAGCAGTGGATTCGCCTTGCAGAATCGATGAAATTACGATCGCCTTGCCCGTCCTTCAGACCGCGATCGCACGTCGGACGTGCCTTCTCAGCTGCGGCAATGGTGACAGTTCGTCGCCACGCCCGCACGGAAGCTTTGAAAACTTTCGCTGTCGCTTACACTTCGGCAAGTAACTGGTTCAGCTCGCCCTCGGCAACGACCTTGCCATCGAACAGGTGCACTTGCCTCTCGGCATGCGCGGCAAAGCGAGGATCGTGCGTCACCATGCAGATAGTCGCGCCTTCTTCGTGTAGCTCCTGAAGCAGCTTCATCACCGCTTCGCCATTTTTCGAATCCAGGTTACCGGTCGGTTCGTCAGCCAGCAGGATCGATGGCGAACCCGCCAGCGCGCGTGCCACGGCGACACGCTGCTGTTGACCGCCGGAGAGCTGCGCAGGATAGTGTCGCATGCGATGCGCCATGTTGACCCGCTCCAGCGACTCCTGCACCTTCTTCTTGCGCTCGGCGGAAGGCATGCCGGTGCGATAGGTCAGCGGCAGTTCAACATTCTCTGCCACCGTCAGATCGCCAATCAGGTTGAAGCTCTGAAAGATAAAACCGATCTCCTGGTTGCGTATGCGCGAGCGATCGGCAAAGTTGAGATTGGCC
>CAILBQ010000569.1 GCA_903832475.1 uncultured Acidobacteriota bacterium
CCACCAGGTAGTCCGCCTTCGTCTTCACCAGCGAAGCGCGAAACAGCGACACCCCCATCAGCAGCACCGCAATCACCACCAGACAAATCACATAAAGCGAAGACAAAGGCATTTCCCTCGCGTTCGAAAGTAATGCGAGTGTAACGGATGGGCCACGGGTTCTTCGATTCTTCGGGAGGATTGGCGGTTGTGAAGCCGACGACGGGGAGGCGAAATTGAGGGGAGGGGGGGTGGGGTACCCCGTTTCTCACGCAACTTGTTGATGGTAAGTGAGATAGACGTTAAAAAAGAGTGCTTTTGCGACGTTTTGCGACACTTTTGTGTGCGTCTTTCGGGAATCCGAACGAATTCGCACGATCTCCCGTGTCGGTTACTGATTCATTGTGCGCTTCGAGACGCCCATCTTCCAAGAGAGAAAAAGGATATCCGAGAGGCCTTCCCGTTTTGGGAGGGCGGTCTGTCATCGATACGTGAGTAACGCGGCGAAGTGTCCCACCCCGGACTTTACGAGGCTTCCTTCCGCTACCCGGCGGCGAGGATGCTTTCCAGGGTTGCCCGTGCGTGCGCCGCGTTCAAGCCGCGCAGCAGCAACAGCTTGGTCCGACCTGACTCTCCATGAGCGATGGTGATCGAAGATCGAGTCAATCCGAGAAGCTTGGACAGATAAGCGATGAGCGCCTCGTTGGCCTTCCCCTCGAGCGGCGGCGCCTGCACGGCGATCTTGATGGCCTCGCCTTCGCCATACAGGCCCATGATGGCCGTCTTCTTCGCTCCCGGCTGAACCCGCACAGCCAGCGTGCAGCCATTCTCATGCTCGCGCAGGTATGCGGCGCTCAAGCAGGATATTCCCGCGCCCCGAACAAAGCGGTGCCGATCCGAATACGCGTCGCGCCTTCCGCAATGGCCAGCGCAAAGTCCCCGCTCATGCCCATCGAAAGCATCGGCAGATGCAGCCGCGCATGCTGCTGCGCAAGCTCGTCTCTCAACTCCCGCAGCCGCCGAAAACACCCGCGCGTTTCCTCTTCAGGAACATCGAGGGGAGCAATCGTCATCAGCCCTTGCGCGTCCAGATGCTTCAGGTCCGGAAGCCTCTCCAGCAGCGCACTCAGCTCCGCCGAATCCGGCGCCAGACCAGCCTTGCTTTCTTCGGAACTCAGCTTGATCTCCACCAAAACCGGCAGCTTCTTGCCGCCCCAAAGCACATTCGCCGCAACCGCCGCGTCGAGCCGCACAGCCAGCTTCACCGAATCCAAGGTGTCAACGCCATCGAAGACTTCAACGGCCTTGTTTGCCTTATTCGACTGCAGGTTGCCGATCATGTGCACGCGAATCTGGCTGCGCACTGTCGCCGTCTCGCCGGGCGCGGCGCTCACCGCCAACTGCGCTGACTTGACCGCAAATTCCTGCACGCGGCTCTCGCCAAACAGATGCAACCCAAGCCGCTCCGCTTCGACCAGCGCCTCGCTCGGATGCGTCTTCGAAATGGCCATCAACTCAACTTCGGCCCGCGGCCGGCTCGCTGCGCGGCAAGCCCGAGCAATCGCCTCTTCCACCCGCGCCAGATTGTCCGCCAGCTTCGACAACTTCCAACCTCAACTTAACTGACCGGTGGGAACGAGCATCGCCTCGACCTCAGCGTCAGCAACCGAGAAGTGGCCCGCAGAGCGGGCGATCAAGAGAACGGAGTTCAGCGCCCGTGTTCTTCCAGGTAGCGCTCAGCTTCGAGAGCCGCGGCACAACCGGAACCGGCCGCGGTGATGGCCTGACGATACTTCCTGTCCTGCACGTCGCCGCAGGCAAACACGCCTGGAACCCGCGTATGAACCTGATCCTTCGTGACAATGTATCCGTCGTCGTCGAGATCGATCTGCCCGTGAAACATCTTGGCGTTCGGCTCATGCCCGATGCCGAGGAAGAATCCCGTCACCGGCAGCACGCTCTTCTCATTGGTCTTCACATTGCGAATATGCAGTCCGCGCACCGACTTCTCTTCCACGCCCAGCACTTCCTCAACGACGGTGTTGGTCATCATCTCGATCTTGGGATGAGCAATCGCTCGTTCCAGCATGACCTTGGAAGCGCGAAAGCTCTCTCGCCGATGCAGCAGGTAGACCTTGGTGGCGAAGCGGGTGAGAAACAGCGCCTCTTCCATGGCGGTATCGCCGCCGCCGACCACGGCAATGTCGTGGCCATTGAAGAAGAATCCATCGCAGGTGGCGCAGCTTGAGACGCCATGCCCGATCAGCGCCTGCTCGCTGGGCAATCCCAACCAGCGCGCGCTGGCGCCGGAAGCGATGATCAGCGTCCGAGTGCGAATGTCGCCGTGCGAAGTCTTCAGGTGAAACGGATGCGTCGCCAGGTCAACCGAGACCAGGTGGCTCATTTTGAATTCGGCGCCAAACCGCGTCGCCTGTTTCTTCATGTTCTCGATCAGCTCCGGTCCCTGAATGCCGTCCGGCCAGCCGGGAAAGTTCTCCACCAGCGTGGTGATGGAAAGCTGCCCGCCGGGCTCGTGCCCTTCCAAAACCAGCGGCTTGAGGTTGGCGCGTGCGCTATAGATGGCGGCGGTAAGGCCTGCGCACCCGGAACCGAGAATCACTGTGTCGCGAATATCTTCCATGTCATTTACCTTCCCGATTGTAACGGGTGCCAGGCGATGGCGGCCCAGCCAGCTTGATCTCCAGCCGAATGTCTGCGATTGGCGTCTCATTGGATGCGACAGCCTGTCGAATCGGCTCGAAGCTGACGTTTTCGCCGCTTCAGAGCCCAAAGAAGGATTCTGGCCAGATCGCTTCTGCTCTGCGAATCGAACGCACAGGCGATACCATCATGCGTATGGCGAATCTGACTCTGATTTATGGAATGCGCCTCTTGCCCGAGGGCGAAGTCGCCCAGGTAGAGGACGCCACGCTGAAACTGGCTAACGGCCACGAAGCCCACGTCACGATGCATGTTCTGGAGGGATCGCGGGAGCAGATCGAGGCGCAGTTGCGGATGAGCATCGACGCGTTTTTTGATTTCTACCCGGAACTCTGAGGACTTACTAATTTTTGGAAGAATCTAATGAAAATATTCTAGGAATTCGCACCCGGGCCGATGAGGAAGTTGTCGAAGTTAGCGATTTCTCATGAGAATCCTTTGAGGAACTGCAACACTCCGGCAAATTCACGTTGAAGGCTCTTGCCGTGCCGCAATTCGCTCGCTTTCGCTGCCTCGATTTCCCCGATTTTTCGACAGGTTTTCGACCGAGGCTGTTTCCCTTTGCAGTAGCCGCGCTGTTTTTCGCCCTGATTGCTTCAAGCGCGGCATTCGCCGGAGGTCCGCGATACGTCGCCGGGGTCAGCTATTTCAACCCTGCGGTGAAAGGCCAGCCGCTGCATTGGGCCAACGGGCAGCTCTCTTATTTCGTGGATCAGGGACCGCTCGGCCCCCTGGCGAACAGCCAGGCGACGGCGATGGTGGACGCGGCCGCCGCGCTGTGGAGTTCTCTGCCTACCGCGGCCGTAACGCTGACTGACCAGGGAAATCTTGCCGAAGACGTCAACGGCGGCAACATCGTCGCCGGCCAGGGAGTTCTTCTTCAGCCGGCCGACGTCACTCGCGACGCTACACTGACGCCGGTCGCGGTGATTTACGACTCGGATGGCTCGGTCATTGACGCACTGGAAGGCATCAGCGCAAGCCAGCCCGACAACTGCGAGCAGAATGGCGTTTTGACCTGGATCGACGCCATGAATCCGGATGCCACCCTGGGCCACGGCGTCATTTTGCTCAACGGCCGCTGCGCCACTAGTCCCAGTTTGCTCACCATGATGAGCTACCAGTTGCAGCGGGCATTCGGCCTCATCCTCGGCCTCGATCTCTCCCAGGTGAACGATGGCGCTCTCAACCTGACGGCGACCGAGCCGCTGGCTACACTCGCCTGGCCCATCATGCAGCCGGTCAGTGCCGAGTGCGGACCGGGCGGCGGTACGTGCATTCCCAACCCGGGCGTGCTTCGAATGGACGATGTGGCGGCACTGAACCGGCTTTACCCGGTCACGGCCGGCAACCTGGCCAGCTTCCCCGGCAAGGTGCTGACCGCGGCCAACACCGTCTCCATCCAGGGAACCATCTCCTTCCGCAATGGCGTGGGAATGCAGGGCGTCAACGTGGTGGCGCGGCCGCTCGACGGCAATGGCAAGCCGATGTACGCGGATACAGTCACGGCGGTTTCCGGCGTTTACTTCGCGGGCAACCACGGCAACCCGGTGACGGGATGGACGGACGCCAATGGAAATCGCCTGGACCGATTTGGCAGCGACGCCGCTTCCCTGCAGGGATTCTTTGACCTGAGCGGAATTCCGCTTCCTGCGGGCGTCACCATGGCCAGCTACCAGGTGACCTTCGAACCGGTCAATCCGCTGTACATCGACAACATCTCGGTCGGGCCATATGTGCTGGGCTCTCCGTCGCCTTCCGGCACTCTTCCCGCGCAGAAAGTCAGCGGCATGCAGGCTGGCTCGGCGACGACGCTTTCCGTGGTGAGCCCCAACTCGGCCAGCGCCATGGTGGGCGATCTGGGCGGATCGCCTGGGAGCAGTTTGGACGGGGGTCGCTCCATCGACAAGCAGCCGCACGTCATCCTGCCGGCGGGAGGATCGATTCCCGTTCTTCCGGTATCGGCAACCGGTACTGAGTCGAACCCGATCCCACTGCCAAGATCCGGGCAATGGACGAGCCGTCTCGGACACGTCAACGGCAGTGACTGGCTGATGATGCCGGTGCGAGCCAATCGCCTGTTTACGGTGATCACGCAAGCCCTCGCCGAGAATGGCGCTCCCAGCGCGACCAAGGCCATGCCAGCAATCGGCGTTTGGGACGGGTTTGCAGCGACCGGTTCCCCTGCCGTCGGCTGGGCTCCCGCGGCCAATGGATTCGCTCCCGGGGAAACCTGGCTGCAGGTAGCGACTTTAGGTAATGACATTGTTCGCATCGGAGTCGCCGACCAGCGCGGAGACGGCCGTCCCGATTACGTTTATCGAGGATGGGTTCTCTACGCCGATACTGTTTCGCCGGCGCGCCTGCCTTCTACGGGCGGCACCATTGTCATCCGCGGCATTGGTTTCCGCGCGGGGGACACGGTGCAGGTAGGCGGCATGCCTGCTCAGGTGGTATCTATTCTTCCCAACGAAATCATCGCCGTTGTGGCGCCGGCGCCCAGTGGGACGACCTCTTCCCAGGATGTTGAAGTTGACGATGGACCGCTTTTCAATGCCTCCGCCGTGATTCCTGGATGCATCAGCTACGACGCAGCTTCAGGGGATGCGCTGCGCATCCTCAGCGCTCCCCAGGGATTGGCGCCTCTCAACGTTCCTCAGCAATTCTCCGTTCAGGCGGTCGGCGTCGACGGAAAACCCGCAGCCGGCGTCACCGTGCAATACGCCCTCACCGGCGGAGTCGCCACACTGGGCTGCGGCCAGTCTTCTTGCGCGGCGACTACGGGAGGCGACGGGCTGGCCTCGCTCGCCATCACGGCGACCAGCGCATCGGTCGCGGCAGTCACGGCTTCGCTGCAGAACGGCGCGGCCGTTCAGGCGCAGTTTGCCGGCGTCGCGCCAGCCGTCCTGACTGCGGTGACGCCTACGTTGTACATCGCGGCGGGAGCCTCGATCGCGTGGCCGGTGCAAGCTATGGCGCAGATCAGCGGGAGCCCTGCATCCGGGCAGCAGGTAACCTGGCAAAGCGGGTCGGGCATTGCCGCACCATCTTCCCCAACGACGACGGATGGCAACGGGATGGCCTGGGCTACGCTCGCCGTGGGTCCTCTGGCTGCCGGGCAGACGGCAACGGCCAACGCGTGCCTGGGCAGTTCCTGTGCAGCCCTCAGCGCGTTTGGCGCGCGGCCGCAATTTGCCACCCTCATGGGACTTTCCGGCGTCAGCCAGACGATGGCTGCCGGGACCACGCCCGCCCCGGTCGTTCTGCGCGTTCTGGACATGAACGGGCATCCCTTGGCAGGAGGTACGGTCAGCGTCACCCAATCGCTTTTCAGCTGGACGCCGCCGTGCCCGCCTCATGGCCGCTGCGCCGAGGCGCATTTGCTGGCTCGTCAAACTACCACGCTCACGTCTGCGCTGGACGGAACGATCAGCCTCGTACCGCTGACGCTCGCCGGCGTCCCGACTTCACTCTCGGGCATCGCAACGACCGGCAACACCGCGGCCCTCTCCTTCCAGGTGGAACAGCATCCCTGACAAAACGAGGCCATGTACACTGAAAATCCGGAGGCAGGCCGAAGTAGATGCCGAAACTTCCCCAAGCTTCGACTCACATCCGATCCGCTTCCATGGCCGCTCCCATCCCGGTTTCGTCCCCCGCTCTGAACCCCCAGACGAACCCGCGGACGCTGGTCCGGGATGAGTCGCTGGACATTGCCAAGGGCTTTGGCATCATCCTGGTGGTGCTCGGCCACACCATGCTGGGGCTGATCAACTCCGATTTCTTTTCCACGCCGAGGGTCTGGCCGGATGCGACTACGTTCACCATCTATGCCTTTCACATGCCGTTGTTTTTCGTCATTTCCGGGCACCTGGCATCGGGCAAGCACCGGCCTGCCGGCACGACGATTGCGCGCCTGATCCCCACCATCGTGTATCCCTATTTTCTGTGGTCGATCGTGCAGGGCCTTTCGCAGGTTCTGATGACCAAGTACACCACCAGCCACGTGCCGATCTCAGCGCTTGCCAAGATTCTCTGGGTTCCCATCGTTCCCTACTGGTTCCTGTATGCGTTGTTCTTCTGTCATCTCGGATACCTGGCCATTCGCAAGCTGACTCAGGGGTTGCAACTCACCCTGGCGATGCTGCTGTACCTGGCGGTGATGCTGCTGTTCCGGCAATTGGGACATCGACTGCCGCTCATTGTGAGCGAGACCGCAAGAGGGTTTGTCTTTTATGTGCTGGGCGCCGTCTCCGTGGGACTGGTGAAAAGATTCGGACTACGGACGGCTCTGATCGCGACAGCGGCGTTTGCCGTCACCGCATGGATCGTGTACCACTCGCACTGGCCTGGCCTGGTGGTCTCGTTCGTCACGCTGGGGCTTGCGTCTGCCGGCATTGCGGCTACATTGGCATGGTCTCGCCTGCTGGCGCCGCACCGCAATGCGGTCATCCGAACGCTTGCGTTTCTGGGTGCGTATTCGATGAGCATCTATGTGATTCACATCCTCATCACCGCCTCGGTGCGCATCGTTTTGAAGCGGCTGGGCGCACATGACAGCGTGATTTTCACAATGATCGAAATTGCTGCGTCTACCTCGCTGGGCGTTTCCATTCCTCTTGGAATCAATTGGATAGTGAGCAGGCTTTCTCTGGATCGCTGGTTCGGCCTGCAGCATATGGATACCGCCTGATGTGGACGACGGTACTGTTTCCGATACTTTCGGGGCGGTTCCGGCATCTCAATAGCAGAGGGTAGCCATAATCCATGAGTCAATTGACCTCGAAATTTCCTTCGGCCTCGGGCCGCAAGCCTCGCGTGGTCATCGTTGGTGCTGGTTTCGCCGGCATCAACGCCGCGATGGCGCTCAAGAAGTTGCCGGTCGACGTTACCGTCATCGATCGGCGCAATCACCACACGTTTCAGCCCCTGCTGTACCAGGTGGCGCTGGCCGTTCTTTCGCCGGCGCAGATCGCCCAGCCCATCCGCACTGTTCTCAGCCGGAACACCAATACCGAAGTGCTGATGGACGAAGTAACCGGCATCGACACCGGGGCTCATCAGCTGAAACTGGGCAGCGGGACGACGATCGCCTACGACTACCTGATTCTGGGAACTGGCGCGACACACTCCTACTTCGGTCATGAGGAGTGGTCTGCTTTTGCGCCTGGCCTGAAGTCGATTGAAGACGCACTCGAGATTCGGCGTCGCGTGCTGCTGGCGTTTGAGCTCGCCGAGCGGCACATGCTGGAACATGGCTGGCATCCACCGCTTAATTTTGTCGTGATTGGAGGAGGTCCGACCGGCGTGGAACTGGCGGGCGCAATCTCCGATATTGCGCGGCTGTACATGCAGCATGATTTCCGCCACATCGACACGGCGCAGGCCCGGGTCATGCTGATCGAAGGCTCTCCGCACATTTTGGGCACTTATCCGCAGGATCTTCAAGAGAAAGCGGTTGCGCAGCTCAAGGAATTGAAAGTCGAAGTGTCCACGAACAAACGGGTCACGGAAGTCGGCCCGAATTTCGTGAAGGTCGATGACGAACGCTTAGAGGCGGTTGTCATTCTATGGGCTGCCGGGGTGAAGGCATCGCCGCTGGGCAAGATGCTGGGCGCGCCGATGGACAAGAAGGGCGGCGTGATCGTCGACCAGCAGCTGAATCCGCCGAACATGCCGGAGGTTTTCGTTTGCGGGGATTTGGCGCATCTGGAACAGGATGGCCATCCTGTTCCAGGAGTCGCCCAGCCTGCCATGCAGATGGGCAGGTTTGCGGCCAAGGCAATCGGGCAGGATCTCGAAGGAAAGCCGCGCGGGAATTTCCGCTACTTCGACAAGGGAGATATGGCGACCATTGGGCGGCTCGCGGCGGTGGCCAAGATCGAGTGGCCGTTCAAGGCGCATTGGGGCGGATTCATGGCCTGGGTCACCTGGCTGGTGGTGCATATCTACTTCCTGATTGGCTTCCGCAACCGCATCACGATTTTCGCGACCTGGGCGTGGACGTATTTCACGTTTACGGATGGAGCGCGGCTGATCACGGGCGACCAGCGGCTATCCGGATGGCAGGAATCGACGGAAGGCACCGCGAAGGATCCTAAGAATCCTGTCCCTGGCCAGATTCAAACTAAACCGCACGACGACCCGGGCCGGGAATCCCGGGCGGTGGTCCCGGACGCCGAGTTGGTGAAACAGCCATAGTAAGCTGGAAAGATCATGCTGGACCTGGCCTTTGTGCGCAACAATCTGTCGCTGGTGGAAGAAAAGCTGCGCGCACGCGGGGCCGATCCGGCGGCATTGCTGGGCGATTTCCATTCACTGGACGCACGCCGGCGCGAGGCCATCACCCAATCTGAGCAATGGAAGGCGCGGCGCAACGACCTCAGCCAGCAGGTTGGTCAGTTGAAGCGAACCGGCCAGGACGCCACTGCTCTGATGGAAGAAACCAAGGCGCTCAAGGAGCGGCTGGACGAACTGGACGCCACCGCGGCGGCGCTGGACGAGCAGATGCGGCAGTCGCTGGCGCGCATTCCCAACCTCACCCGCGACGAGGTTCCGGCGGGGAAATCCGAGGCCGACAACGTAGTCGTCAAGACCTGGGGGACGGCTCGCGAATTCGAGTTTGAAGCCAAGCCGCACTGGGAACTGGGCGAAAAGCTTGGCATTCTCGACCTGGAGCGCGCCGCCAAACTGAGCGGAGCGCGGTTTGCCGTCTACAAAGGAGCCGGGGCAAGGCTGGAGCGCGCGCTGATCAGTTTCATGCTCGATCTGCACACCACGACGCACGGCTATACGGAAATTTTGCCGCCCTTCATGGTGAACAGCAAAAGCCTCTTCGGGACCGGCCAGCTTCCGAAGTTTGCGGAAGACCTGTTCCGCTGCGACGACGGGACGGAGTTCGTGCCCGGCGAGTACCGCGACAATGATCACTGGCTGATTCCGACGGCCGAAGTGCCGGTCACGAACCTCTATCGCGACGAAATTCTCGAAGACAGCAAGCTGCCCATTTCTTTTACGGCTTATACGCCATGCTTCCGGGCCGAGGCCGGCGCGGCGGGGCGGGATACGCGCGGGATCATCCGCCAGCATCAGTTTCAAAAGGTCGAGCTGGTCAAGTTCGTGCGCCCCGAAGAGTCCGACGCCGAGCACGAGCGGCTCACCCGGCACGCCGAGACCATTCTCGAACTGCTGGAATTGCCTTACCGGCGCATGCTGCTGTGCAGTGGGGACACGGGTTTCTCGGCCGCGAAAACTTACGACCTGGAAGTCTGGCTCCCCGGACAGGCGCTCTATCGCGAGATTTCGTCCTGCTCGAATTTCGAAGCGTTTCAGGCCCGCCGCGCCAACATCCGCTACAAGCCAGGCGGCAAAGGCAAAAACGAGTTTGTCCATACGTTAAACGGCAGCGGACTGGCTGTCGGACGGACCTGGCTGGCGATTCTCGAAAACTACCAAATGGCGGATGGCTCGGTGCGGATTCCCGAGGTGTTACGGGCCTACATGGGCGGGTTGGAGCGCATCGTCGCTCCCTGAAGCCCACGGCCACAGGAAGACAGAAGGATTCATGCAAAAGACGTTAAAAAGCTACTTCTTTTGGACTCACCAGCGCGGCAGCTTCCATTACGACGTGATGGTGACGCTGATTCTCCTCTTCATTTTTGTGACGCCCCACCTTTGGAACTATGGCGACAAGCCATCGCCGATTGCGTCCATGACAGAGCCGATTTCGGTCACCAGCGACGGAGACCACGGATTGATCCTGACCGTTCCTATTCGCGACGTGCAGGTTGATCCCAGCGCCAGCGAGAACACCGTTCGCAAAGCGTTGAAACAGGCCATCCAGCCGGTGACCGGGGATGCCGTGTTCGTCGCAAAATGGATCACGGTTTCGGACGCTTCGGGTCATCCCGCGGCCTGGCAAGTCTGGGCACATAAGTAGCCTTCCTGTATGCCTCCTACAATCGATTGGCATCTTTGTCCGTCGCCGATTCATCTATTCAGTCTGGTGAACTATGACTTCGCTCGTGAAAAGCATTCATTCGATTCGATTTTTCCAGAAATCTTTATGCGCTACGTCGCTTCTGGCGATGGCAGTTCTGGGTGGTACGTCTCTGGCGCCGGCCGCTGTGGCTGCCGACGATCTGACCAGCGTTCTGAACAAGCTGGACGCCTCTTCGGCCAAGTTCAAAACGGCGCAGGCTGACATCACTTCTGAAAACACGCAGACCGCCCCAATTGTCGACACGGACACGCAGACCGGGGCGGTGCTTTTCGAGCGCCAGAACGGCCAGTTGGAAATGGCCCTGCATCTGAAGACCGACAACGGCCAGCCGGCACAGAAAGACGTTGTCTACGCCGATGGCCTGTTGAAGTTTTACGAGCCGCTGCAGAAACAGGTAACGGTCTTCAAGGCGGGCAAGAACCAGGTGCAGGCCGACACCATCCTGACCGTTGGCTTTGGTGGAAGCGGCAAAGACCTGCAGAAAAACTGGGATGTCACGTATGCGGGCGCTGACAAGGTCGACGGCAAGCCGACGGCCAAGCTGGCGCTGGTTCCCAAGGACGCCGGGATGAAGAACAACTTTCCCAAGGTCTTTCTGTGGGTCGACATGGATACGGGCCTGGCGGTGAAGCAGCAGTTCTTCGATACTTCCGGCAACTATCGCGTCGCCACCTACCGCAATGTCAAGCTGAATGCTCCGCTGCCGGCAAAGGCTTTCGAGTTGAAGACGGCTCCGGGCACGCAGATCATCAACCGGTAATGGAAGGCCGAGCGCCGACACCCTAAATTCTGGGACGCGAGAAAATGCGCTGTAAAGCGATGCCGCCAGTCGCGAACAGGATGGGGAAAAACTCCAGGGTGTAGCGCGTCTCCGGAGCCTCGATGGTGAGCAGCAGCAGGCTGCGCAGCACCAGGTAGGCGGCCATGTACGGCCATAGACGCGGCCGATACAAAAAGCCCGCCAGCCCAAGCAGCAGGAAAAGCAGATTTACCCCGGCATAGGCCCAGCTGAAGCGGGTTTCCGGCCGGTGTTGGCTGTACTGCCACCAATACAGGTCGATGGTGAGATTTTCGACTCGCGGACGCAGGGTCATGTCGGCCAGGCGTCCGAGAGGCAGAAGGACCGCGTCGCGTAACGGGTGATCGGCGGCGCGCTGACGGGCCAGGGCTTCGAAGCGCGCGTCGAGTGCTGGCGTCAGGTCCTGATTCTGGTTGTAGTCGGCGACCAGGGCGCTGGTCTGCTGCTTCTGCTGCGGGGAGTCGAAGGCTCGTTCCGGCAGCTGGTTGAAATCGAGCGGACTGTCGGGGACATTCCAGTACACATCCTCGGTGCAGGCAAAATCCAGACACCAGGTCTTGACCCAGTGCTGCCAGCCGAGATGCGGATCCTCGCCGGGATCGTTGGCATAGCGCGGAGCGAGCGGCTCGAAGACATGGAAAGTGTGCCAGTTGCGGCCGGCCCAGACGGCGAAGGGCAGAACGGAAAGCAGTCCGCAAAGCATGGCCGGACGCAAGGCGCTGGACAGCGAAATTTGAGAGCCACGAGCAAGAATCAAGGCCGGCCACAAGGCAAATGCCAGTAATGCTCCGTCGGGGCGAAGCATGGCGGCGCTGCTGATAGCCAGGGTGAAGAAGACCCAAAACAGCCGGGAACTCTCGCCGCGGGCACTGGTGCCAGGGTTCCGGCTTTCCAGAATGCGCTGCAGCGACCAGAGGGCGAGACAGATCATGTCGAAGGTGAGCGACTCGGTCAGAGGCGCGGAAGCATAGACCGCGGTGAAGGGGCACATCGTCGCCAGCCACAGCGCATTCAACCCGGCGCGCGGCGTGCTGATGCGTCGTACAAAATCGGCCAACAGGACGCACGCACCCAGTTCCAGGAAGATCTGCAGATAGCCCACGCCGGTGTACTGATCGACGCCGAAGACGGCGAAGCAGGCAGCCAGAAATAGCGGGTAGCCGGGCAGGCGAATCAGTGACGAGTGGATCACGCCGCTGCCGTCGGTGATGGCGAACTGGCCGTGCAGAAGCAGATTTTTTGCGAAGTTGCCGTAGATCAGCGCGTCACCCTGTCCCTGCGGGAACGCCCGCCACATCCACAAACGAAGAACCAGCCCTCCGATGAGGGCGGCCAGGCCTCGCCAGACAAGGCGGGAGGGCCAGCTTACACTGATAAAAGGAGTGGGCGTCGATTTCATGCGCGTCCGCCCGCCAGATTTGCTGTCGCTTTTGGATTTCCTGCCGCTCGACTCATCGTGAGCGCGACGAAATTTTTCGAAATCGCCGGCCGCACTCCTGAGCGTAACGCCTTGTTCGTGCTGAATTTGGGATTTCTTCCTGCCTTGAATTGACGCACCGTACCTGCTTTCATACGATTCGAGTGTAACCGTGGACGCGGCTTGTGTCGGAGTCTGCCTAGCCCCAAGTGTCTGCGAGTGTTCGCGCCGGCTAACCCCAGTTCTTCGACCAAAGGCCCCCCATGCCCGACCGCCAGATCTTCTTCGACCCGCAACGCAAACGCTGGAAGCGCCTTCGCCGCATCCTCGACATTTCCGCTGTCACCTTTACCGTGGTCGTGGCCATCTTCATCTTCAACGTGCTGCGCCAGCAGCATCTGCCGGAGTTGCTGCTGCCATCGCCCAAGCACAACTACAAGGCGATCAGCGACCGGCAATCCGATTTGATGCGCGCGGAGCGGGCCAAGGAAAAGCCGGCCCGTCGAAAGACCAATCGCAAGGCTTCCGACGTTCCCTTCAATTCCGGCGAAGGCATTCGCGCGGCGTACTATCGGCCCGACGACGCGGCCAGCTACTCCACGTTCAAAGAGCACGTCCACCAGATCGACATCGTGTTTCCCATGTGGCTGCATGTTTCGCAGCCGGACGGCAACCTTATGGGCGAGAGCAGCGACGATACGCGCGAATACCGCCTGGTCGACGAACACGGCGTGCATGATCCCGACGATCTGAACAAGATCAAGAATGTGATTTCGGCAGCCAAGGAAAACACCGAGATCTTTCCCAACCTGAGCAGCTACAATCCGCAAAATCACAGCTTCGACCCAGCCATCGGCACGATCGTTCTCGACCCGGTCAAACGCCAGGAATTGCGCAGGCAGATCATGGCGTTCTTTGCCGGGATGCCCGCCTATCGCGGATTGTCGCTCGATCTCGAAAACTTCCCAGACAATGCGCAGGACGCCTATCAGCAATTCATCCAGGAACTTTACGCGGATATGCACGCTCGCAATCTGCGGCTTTATGTCAACGTCGAAGTTTCCGCCGATGATGACATGCTCAAGCGCATGGCCGCCAACTCCGACGGCCTCATCCTCATGAATTACGACGAGCATGAGGTAGAGAGCGAACCAGGGCCGATCGCCTCGCAGACCTGGTTTCTGAACAACCTCAAGCGCGTGTTGAAAGACGTGCCCAAGGAAAAAATCGTCTGCGCGCTGGGCAATTACGGCTACGACTGGACCATGTCCATTCCCGACCCTAAGGACAAGAAGCATCCCAAGCCAAAGATCGTGAACACGGAAGACCTCTCCGTGCAGGAGGCCTGGCAGCGGGCAGCGGACGCGGACGCCGATCTCGATCTTGATTACGATTCGTTGAACCCGCACTACTCGTTCATTGACGAGGACAAGCACATTCGCCACGTGGTCTGGTTTCTTGACAGCGTGACCACGCTGGACGAAATGCGGGGCGCACGAGAGCTGGGCATTCAGACGTTTGCGCTGTGGTCGCTGGGCCAGGAAGATCCTTCGACCTGGGCAATCTGGGACAAGCCCAGCAGTGCGGACGCCTTGACGGCCCTGGGCAGCGTTGCGCCCGGTCATGATGTCGACGATGAAGGCACCGGGGATATCATCCGCATCACCAACACTCCGAAGAACGGCAAGCGCGTCGTGCAACTGGATACGGACGAACCCGATCTACGCCGCAGGCTCATCATCGACGAGCACATGGATACGTATCCTGCCGGCTACCGGATCGAGCTGTACGGCTATCATCCAACCCAGGTGGCGCTGTCCTTCGATGACGGTCCCGATCCAGCGTGGACACCGAAGATCCTCGACATTCTGAAGAAGAAGAACGTCAAGGGAACGTTCATGCTGATCGGCTCGCAGGCGCAGGAGAACGTGGGCTTGATGCAGCGCATCGTGCGCGAAGGCCACGAGATCGGCAATCACACCTATTCGCATCCGGACATCAGCGAAATTTCAACACGCCAGCTGCAGCTCGAGTTGAACCTGACCGAGCGGCTTTTTGTCAGCAAGCTTGGCATTCAGCCGCTCTACTTCCGACCGCCCTATGACATCGACGAAGAGCCTGATACGGACGATCAGGCCGAGCCAGCCTATCGCGTTCAGCAGATGGGATACGTCATTGTCGGCAACAAGATCGATACCGATGACTGGAACGAGCATCCCCGCAAGACGCCTCAGCAAATCACTTCCTCGGTGCTGGAGCAGTTGGACAACCGCAAGACCAATCCGCAGTTTCAGGGCAGCATCATCCTCATGCATGACGGCGGCGGCAATCGCGCACCCACGGTTGCGGCGCTGCCCGTCCTGATCGATGCGCTGCGCGCGCGCGGTTTTGAAATCGTGCCCATATCGCAGCTGATGGGCAAGACCACGGCGGAGGTCATGCCCAAGATCACCGGCATGCAGTACTGGCGCGCACGGGCCGACTCGGTTGCTTTCAGCATCCTGTCCCTCTTTGGACATTTCGTGGTGTCAGTTTTCTTCGTGGGCGACGTATTGATGAGCGCGCGACTGATCCTGGTCGGCGTGCTGGCCATCATTGACCGCCTGCGCGGACACAAGCCGGGCAATCCGGCATTCACGCCGCCTGTGGCTGTCCTGGTACCCGCGTACAACGAAGAAACGGTCATCGTTCGCACGGTACGTTCGGTGTTGAATTCCACCTATCCTGACCTGCACGTGGTGGTGATCGACGATGGCTCGAGCGATCGCACTTCCGAAGTGGCTCGGGACGCTTACGGCCCCGAGATTGCCGCGGGCAAAGTGGCTGTGCTGACCAAAGCAAATGGAGGCAAGGCGGCCGCGTTGAATTACGCCGTCGAGCGGCTTACAGAAGAGTTCTACGTAGGGATCGATGCCGATACCGTGATTGCGCCCGACGCCATCGCCAAGCTGATGCCGCATTTCGAAGATCCCCTGGTAGGCGCCGTTGCCGGCAATGCCAAGGTAGGCAATCGCGTGAACCTGTGGACGCGCTGGCAGGCGCTTGAATACATCACCAGCCAGAATTTCGAGAGGCGCGCGCTCAATTTGTTCAACGTGGTCACCGTCGTTCCCGGTGCCATCGGCGCGTGGCGCACCGGGCCGGTTCGCAAGGCAGGCGGCTATCCGCTCAACACCGTAGCCGAAGATGCCGACCTGACCATGAGCCTGCTGGAGCAGGGACTGAAAGTCGTGTATGAAGACCGTTCGCTGGCCTTCACCGAGGCGCCGATCGACGCTAAGGGCCTGATGCGGCAGCGATTCCGCTGGTCCTTTGGCACGCTGCAGGCGGTGTGGAAGCATCGTGCTGCCTTCACACGCAACAAGGCTATGGGGCTGTTCGCACTGCCGAATATCGTGGTGTTTCAGATGCTGCTGCCGCTGGTGTCACCGTTCATCGACTTGATGTTCCTGGTCGGCATCGGGCAGTTTCTCTGGGACCGCTATTATCACCCCGATGCGGCGAGCGCGGACAGCTTCGAAAAGCTACTGGCCTACTTCCTTACGTTCATGGTCATCGATTTTGTGACGTCGGCCGTGGCGTTCAGCCTGGAACGAAAGCATCCGGCCAACAAGGGCGATGGATGGCTGCTGTTCCATATCTGGCTGCAGCGATTCGCGTACCGACAGGTGTTTTCAGTGGTGCTGTTCAAGACGGTGAAGCGAGCTATCGACGGGCGGCCATTCAACTGGGACAAGATCGCACGCACTGCCAAGATGAGCAAGCAGACAGACAAGCTGATCGAGGGCGTCTAGCTGTTCTTGATGGAGGGGGCAAGCCTGGTCAAGCTTCCACGCTGACCAGGCTGCCTTTGGACTGCAGGTAGGCAAGCGCCGGGCCTGCGGTGCGGATGCCGGCCGCCAGGTTTGCCTTCAACGCGGAGACCAGGGTTTCGTACGGGCTTTGCGCCGACGTTGTGCCTGCCGACGATTCCCCATTTCCATAGGCTGTATTCAAGAACGCAACCAGGCTGCTGACCGAGTCATTGGCAGCGGCGCCGGAAGGGGCATTCGACCCTGGAGGCAGCAACAGCGCCTGCACCAGATTGAGCTGCAATTGACTTTGCACCTGGCTGCTCTCGAAGGTCGGATTCGTCGTAGCAGACTGAGCCGGTGAAGAGGCTGCCCGAAGATTCGCGGAGGAGCTCGTGGCGTTCAGGTAAGTTGCAAGCGCAGCCTGAGCGTCAGTGAAGCTCCCAGTCTCCAAGGCCGACCCCACTCCGGAAAGCAGCGCTCCCAGAGCGCTGTTCTGCGCCGGGCTGGTGGGAGAGATGGCGTCCAGCGCGTGCAGCAGGGATTGGCTGGAAGTCAGATCTCCCGCAGAAATCGCGGTCTGCAACTGGCTCAACAGGCTGTCAAAGGCCGTTTGCGGGGCAGACGCGTTGCCCGTGCTGGTGTAGTTGATCGTAGAGACGACGCTCGAGACAGGAAGGATAGCCAAGGTGCTCATGGTGAACTCCATCGCTTGCCTGGGCCAGTCTTCTTTTGGGCCAGCCCTCAGGAGTGACAAGCATTCCTGTGAATTGTTTCGGCAATCGAGACAGAAACTTTAGCCGGGATCGCGAAATATTGCGCGGCCGGGATTCGCGGCACCCTTAAACCTAGGCGTCGTCGTAATCCTCCGTCAGCGATTGCAGAAAAGCTACCAGCGCCGCCACATCCGCCTGCGACAACGACATGCCGGCAAACTCCGGAGGAGCGTTCCGCAGAAGGCCTTGGTGAGCCAGCGTCGAATTTGCGATATAGAACTGGATCACGTCGTCCAGGTGCAGTTTGCTGCCGTTGTGGAAATACGGCGCCGAGTCCTCAAGGTCGCGCAAGACCGGCGTCTTGAACTGGCCAATGGTCGAAGCCAGCCCGTTATCGACCGAGCAGTCCTTCCCCTGCGCACAGACAAAGCTGGCCAGGTTGCCCTGCGGCGTTGGGATGTCAGGATTTTGATGGACATTCCACATGCCCAGGTCGGCGTAGTTGGGATTGGCGGCAGAAGCCGCACGTCGGAACGCTTCGCTGGCATTGGGGTGATTTGCGCTGGCCGGCAAGTATCGATCGAAGGCGGCATTGCGCTCCGTCAAGGACGGGATGTGCAGTTGCATAAAGGCGCCCGCGCCGTGCACGCCGTCGTATTCTTCCTGGCTGACGCCGGTGTTGTGAAAGACAAAGTCAGTGAAGTCAGGAGCCTGGTGGCAGGCGGCGCAGTTGCCGGCATGCTGGTTGTCTCCGCCGCCAGTCGTGGCCGATTTCAGGAAGATTTTCAGCCCGGCCAATTCCGTCGCTCCGAACTGGTAGGGGTTGGCGTGGTATTTGAAGCTGCCATCGGCGCTGGTGATGTAGGTGGGATTCGACAGCGCCAGCACGGCGTTATAGAGACGCAGGTTATAGGCGGCGCGCGTTTCGCCGGCCAGCACTTCCTGGGGAAGATGGTTGTCGCGCAGAAAGTTATCGTACGGGCTGCCCACGTAGCGCTTGTATTCGTCGCGCTGAAAGAGCAGATCTTTCATGTACTGAGCGACACAGGTGGCCAGCAAGTCGACGATCTGTTGATCGGTGGCCGTGCTCACGTCGATGCGCAGGCCGACGGGCAGCAGCAGGTCGCTGGTGATGCGCGGATCGAGGCCGGCAAAGAGAGTGCCGTAAGAAAGGCCATTGGTGCGATCGGAAGCAAGCTGGCTCGATCCATCGTCTTCGCGCACCACGCGCGCAATGTGAGCCAGGGCCTGCTGCTGCTGCGTTGGCTGCCAGCCAAAGTTGCGGCCAGTCATGGTGCCGCGGACCAGATCTTCGCCCGACGCGAACTCGCCGTCGAAGTGAAGAAACAGCGGCGTCGACCGGGCTGTGAAGCTGTCCACCATCTGCATGGAATTGCGCGGCGTGTGGGTGAAGCCGTTCATCGCCTGGGGGATCGGGCTTCGCGTGGTGAAGTCAGAATAGGTCCGGTTGCCTGCTCCCGAGACACCTTCAAACTCGGTGACGAAGTGGCAACTGCGGCAGTTGATGGCCTCTCCCGCAAACGGCCCGGGCAGAGAGCCGTTGGTAGTTTCAACCTGCGCGACAACAGGGTCGCCGACGGCCAGCGGCTGATTGACGCCGCTCATGTGGCTGGCGAAGTACTCGCCAAATCGAGTATCGAGAAAGATGCGTTCGCCGATCGAATCGGCGGCCGGCGTGGTGGCTTCGCTGGCAGGCGCCACGGGAGCTTTCCCCGAGCCGCATCCTGCCAGCAGGGCAATGCACATACAAGAAAGGATCAGAGCCAGAGGATTGCGGGCGACTCCGCGAGATGCCGTCGAAGAGGCCGCGTGGCCAGGGAACAGACTCACGGCTTGCCTCCCGCAGCGCCTGCCGGGGGAAGCGTGCGCAGATATGTAATCACCTGCCAGCGCTGTTGCTCGGGCAGAGAATTCCACGGCGGCATGCCCTTGTAGGGGTTGCCATTCCTCAGCATCCAGGCCAGCTGACCATCGGTCGCGTGGCGGACACGCTCGCTGCGCAGGCTGGGCCGATTGTGCAGGCCATTCGCATCCACGCCGTGGCAGCGAGCGCAGTTTTCCTCGAAGATGATCTTGCCTGCGGCGGCGGCCTTGGCCTGGCCGGCCAGCGGGTTGACGCGGGCCTTGTCTTCATCCGGCACACGGGCCAGCCACTTGCCATCGGCTTCCGCCATCAACAGCGAGGACGAGGAGTACAGGATGGCTGCGGCGGCAACCAGAAGCATTCGCATTTTCATTGAGCATTCCTTTTCGACGGAGATTTGAAGAGGTCCCGAATCTGCTGGACCTCATACGATATCTTGAACCGCCAGAGCGTCCCGATGCTGTTGTCGTTCAGACCAAACTGCGGCGAAAAGCTGTAGGTGACTCCCGCCGGAGTGCGGAAATCGAAGACCGGGCCGGCATATTGCGAGGTCTGCGCCAGGCCGAAACTGTAGCGCGTGCCGAGGCCGCCATAGAGTTCCGCGCCGGCGTCGAAATTCTGCAGGCAGAATGTACAGCGCTGGGAGGAGGCGACCAGCGTCAGCGGCCTCGCGGCGCCGAGCGAGTAGCCGAATTCCCACGGCTCATTGGAGAGATTCTTCTCGGCAATGAAATTCTCCGAGACGTTCCAGCCCTTGAAATTGCTGGACAGAATGAGCTTGCTCTCCAGCGAATGCTCCACGATGGGATGGCTCTGGCTGTTGTTGACCTGGAAAGACGAGATGCCGTCGTGTCCCGTCACTTCAAGAATGCTCTTGTCGGCTCTGCTGACCGATTCGTATTCGACATACAAGACCGGCGTGACAAAGTATTCGCGTGGCAAGGGGCGGAAGCGGTTCTCAAAACGGAAGCCGGTAAAGACGGTTGAATCGTTGTCGGTCGCCTGGCCTTGCGCGTAGACCTCCGTCGTCCACCACGCCGTGGCGCCGTATTCGAGCTCCATCGTGGGGCTGAAGAATGCGTTCGCGTCTTTTGGCGAAGCTGTCAGGCCCTTGAGGGCGATTTCGAGATTGCCCGGTTCTTCGAGGTCGGTTGAGTAGGTGACGAAATAGGGTTTCTCCTGAGCGCGCAGCAGCGGGACGGGTAGAAGAAAGACAGCGGCCCAAGACAAGACGCGGGCGAAAGCAGGAGAAGCGAACATCAGGTGGCACTCCAAAACGGACTTCAGGGACGAAGAAAGAAGTCAGGAAATACGCGGCGACGACAAAGGAAGCGTCGAACTCGGACCAAATCTGTCGGATACTGCGATAAACGGAGACTAAATCGGTCGGATATTCCTGTCAACATCCTGCAACACCCGTGTTTCACCCGCTGGGACGCGCTTCCTCAGATAAACTGGGGCTGTATGAGCTATTCAACGGTTCCTGAAATCGCGCTGCGCTCGCCGAAGGGCGAGTTTGTGAACGAGCCCTTTGTTAACTTTGCCGAGGCAGCCAACGCCCGCTCCATGCGAGAAGCCCTGGCCCATGTTGCCACTCACCTGGGCCGCGAATACGACCTGATCATCGGCGGCCACCGTGAGAAGACCACAGGCAAGATCACTTCGATCAATCCTGCGCGGCCGTCGCAGATTGTCGGCGTGCATCAGAAAGCCGGCGCCGAACATTCGCAGGATGCGATGGATTCCGCGCTGCGCGCCTTCCATTCCTGGAGCCGGGTGCCGGTTGAGGTGCGCGCTTCCCTGCTGCTGCGCGCGGCGGAAATCATTCGCGAGCGCAAGTTTGAATTTTCCGCATGGCTCACCTATGAAGTCGGCAAGAACTGGGCCGAGGCCGACGCGGATACGGCCGAGACTATCGACTTTCTTGAGTTCTATGCGCGGGAAGCGTTGCGGCTGGCCAAATCGACCACGCCGATCCAGCTGCCGGGTGAATACAACCGCCTGCTCTACATTCCCCTCGGCGTGGGCGCGGTTATTCCTCCCTGGAACTTTCCTTTCGCCATCATGGCGGGCATGACGGCAGCCTCGATCGTGACCGGCAACACCGTGATCCTCAAGCCGTCGAGCGACTCGCCGACGATTGCCGCGCGGTTCATGGAAGTGCTGGAAGAAGCGGGCATGCCGGCGGGCG
Organism: uncultured Acidobacteriota bacterium; assembly: GCA_903832475.1. Classification (GTDB taxonomy): domain Bacteria; phylum Acidobacteriota; class Terriglobia; order Terriglobales; family Acidobacteriaceae; genus Acidicapsa. The sequence continues at coordinate 21,502 of CAILBQ010000569.1, forward strand.
TGGTCAACTTCTGCCCAGGGTCGGGAGCGACCTTTGGCAACGCCATCGTCGAACATCCCAAGACGCGCTTCATCGCCTTCACCGGCTCGAAGCCGGTGGGCCTGGACATTCACGAGCGCGCCGCGAAGACCCAGCCCGGCCAGATCTGGATCAAGCGGACGGTGCTCGAGATGGGCGGCAAGGATTCCATCCTGGTCTGCGCCGATGCCGATGTGGACGATGCCGCGAATGGTGTTGTGGCCGCGGCGTTTGGCTTCAGCGGGCAGAAGTGTTCGGCCTGCTCGCGCGCCATCATCGAAGCGCCCATCTATGACGCCTTCGTCGAAAAAGTGCGCGAGCGCGTGGAGAAGCTGACCGTCGGCGATCCGGTCGAGAATCACAACATGGGTCCCGTCGTGAACGAAGGCGCCATGCGAAGCATTCTCGAATACATTGCCAAGGGCAAGGAGGAAGGCCGTCTGGTCTCGGGCGGCGCAGCGGTCGAGACCGAATCCGGCGGCTACTTCATCCAGCCCACCGTGATCGCCGATGTCGACCCTGACGCCGTCATTTCGCAGGAAGAGATTTTCGGACCGGTGCTGGCCCTGATCAAGGTCGAGAGCTACGAAGAGGGGCTGGCCGTCGCCAACAACACGGAGTTCGGCCTGACCGGCGCCATCTACACCGCCGATCGCGCGCGGCTCGATCACGCCGCCGCCGAGTTCCATGTAGGCAATCTCTACCTGAATCGCAAGTGCACGGGAGCCATGGTAGGCGCTCATCCGTTTGGCGGATTCAACATGAGCGGCACGGATTCAAAGGCCGGCGGACCGGATTACCTGCTGCTGTTTACGCAGGCCAAGTCGGTAGCTGAAAAGCTCAGCAACATCGATAAAGCGGCCGACAGCAAGGGCATCTGAATCCGAAGTATTAAGCCGCGGCTTGGAGAAGCTGAACAAATCCGCCAACTCCATGGAGACCTTTTGGAATTTTCGTTGCAACACAGGCTGATGATTGCGTGCGCCGTTGCGCGCGACGCGGGAGCGCTGCAGAAGCGGCGTTTCCTCGATCGCGAAACCATGATCTACAAGTTCAAGGGTCCGCAGGATTACCTGACCGCGACGGACGGAGAAGTCGAAAAGCTCGTGCGCACTCGGCTTCTTGAAGCCTTTCCGGAAGACACCTTCCTCGGCGAAGAGGACGGCGGCCAGGTCAGCGACTGCACGTGGGTGGTCGATCCCATCGATGGAACGTCAAACTTTGCCCGCGGTATTCCCTACTTCTGCGTGTCGATTGCTTTTGTGCTCCGGGGCAAAGCAGTCCTGGGGGTGATTTATCAGCCCATGAGCGACGAGCTATACTCCGCTGCGACCGGCCAGGGCGCCACATTGAATGGGGAACCGATCAAGACATCGAATACAACGCAGCTCGACAAGTCGCTTATCGAAGTCGGCCGCGCGTCGCGCCAGCCGCAGGAAGCCTACCTCGGCATGCTGGACAAGGTGATGCGCTCGGGCGCCGGCATTCGCGGAGCTGGTTCAGGCGCACTGGCTATTGCTAACGTAGCGACGGGGCGTGTCGACGCGTGCTTCGAGAACCACATGTACGCCTGGGACTGTCTTGCTGGCCTAGTGCTGGTCGAGGAAGCCGGCGGCCGCGTCAGCGACTTTCTCGCCGGCGACGGCCTGCTGAAGGGGAACCAGATTCTCGCGGCGGCGCCGGGCATGGCCGACGAGATCTCCTCTCTGCTCGGCGTGCCGCTCCTGCCTGCGAAATAGGCGGCTCGCACGAGCATGGCTCGCAACCATCCATTTCGTCCGATAATAGGAATGGAGCCACGCGCCCATGCTGAAACGAAGGAACACTCTCGCCGCCGATGACTTTACCTCTCCATCGAACACGCGCGAGAAGGCGCTGCGCGTCAATCTCGATCCGACTCGCTACGGCAGCTTCGCGGAGATCGGCGCGGGCCAGGAAGTGGCTCGCTGGTTCTTTCGTGTAGGCGCGGCTGCTTCCACGATTTCGAAGAGCATCTCGGCCTACGACATGGCGGTCAGCGACGCCATCTACGGCCATACGCGGCGTTATGTTTCGCGCGAACGGCTGGAAAGCATGCTGGACCACGAGCACACACTCAATCTGGAACGGCTGGGTCCGTCGCGCGGCGAGACCACGGCGTTCTTCGCCTTCGCCGACACGGTGGCAGCGCGCAATTTTCAAGGCACCAATGAATGCCACGGCTGGATGGGCATTCGCTACCAGGCGCGGCCGCACGACGAAGATTCGCAGCTGGTGATCCATGTCCGCATGCGCGACCACGAAAACAGCGCGCAGCAGGAAGCGCTAGGCATTGTCGGCGTCAACCTGCTCTATGCCGTCTGCTTTCTGGATCACGATCCGGAAAAGATGCTGGAGTCGCTGCTCGACAACCTCAGCACCGAACGCATCGAGATCGATATGGCGGAGTTCTCCGGCGCCCAGTTTCGCGAGGTCGACAACCGCGTGATGAGCCTCAAGCTGGTGCAGCTCGGGCTGAGCGGCGCGGCCATGTTCGGCCCGTCTGGCGCGGTGCTGCAGCCCTCCGAAGTGCTGCGCAAGCGGCCGGTGCTGGTCGAGCGCGGCAGCTTCCGCCCCGTGACCAGCGTGAACATGGACATGCTCGATTGCGCCCGCGAGCGCTTTGCGGCAGAGCTCGAAACCCCCCAGGAACAGATCGTCGAGCTGATGGAAATCACCATGCGCAACCTGCTGGTGACCGGCGAAATCGATCTCAAAGACTTTCTGGCCCGCGCCGACATGCTGGCCGCCACCGGCAAGATCGTGCTCATCTCGGATTACTTCGAATACTACCGGCTGGCGGCGTGGCTCGCCCGTTACACCACCGAGCCGATCGCGCTCACCATGGGCATCCCCAGTCTGGAAGAGATTTTCACCGAGCAGTATTACTCCGACCTTGAAGGCGGGATCCTCGAAGCCTTCGGCCGCCTCTTCACCAAGAACCTGCGCATCTATGTCTATCCCTGGCGCGATCCTTCGACCAACGTCCTGCGCACCACGGAGAACATCGTGCTGCCCGCACATGTGACCGGCCTCTATCGCCACATTCTCGATGGCAACAAGATCCTGCAACTGGAAAACTACAATCCCAGCCTGATGCATATCTTCTCGCGCGACGTGCTCAAACGCATCCAGGACGGCGATCGCACGTGGATCACCATGGTGCCGCCGGAGATAGCGGAGATCATCCAGCGGCGCAGGTTTTTCGGCTACCAAGAAGCGCTGACTCACTGACCTTCAGGCCCTCTGAAGATCGCGGATACGTCGTCGGCATTCTCATGTGGAGGCTCACGCCGTCCGCATAGTAAGCTACGCGGATGAGAATCGCCCTCGCTGCACTGTTCGCCTTTTCCGTCTCTGCTTTGGCCGCCGAAAAGCCCGCCGCCGTCGCGACTCACGCCGCAACCTCATCCTGCACCTGCGAAACGCTGGACCTGGCCACCATCGCCCGTATCCGCGATGAGGGCTTCAACCACTCGCACATCATGGAGTACGCCAGCGGCCTGTTCGACGGCATCGGCCCGCGGCTCACCGGCTCGCCCGAGTTCGCGCGCGCCACGCAGTGGTCGATCGATCAGCTCAAGCACATGGGCGCGACCAATCCACACGCCGAGTCCTGGGGCGACTTTGGCATGGGCTGGACGCAGATCGGCACCTCGGTCGAGATGACTTCGCCGTCAAGCGCGACCATCCTCGCCCAGGCCACGCCGTGGTCGCCCGCAACAGCCGGCGAAGTCACCGCCGACGTGATCGCCGTTCCTTCCCTCGAAGACGAAAAGGACTTTGCCAAGTGGAAAGGCAAGCTTTCCGGCAAGATCATCCTGTACGGGAGCGAGCCCAAGATCAATCCCAATCCCGAACCGCTGCTCGAACACTACGACGCAACAAAGCTTGAGCATTTTGCCAGCTACCCGCTGGATGGAGATCAGTCCGACAGCTATGTTCTTCCCGACGACTCGGCTCTCTGGGAAAAGGTCTTCAAGCAGATGGCATTCAAGGAGAAGGTCGGACACTTCTTTGCCGACGAGCATGCCGTTGCCGTGCTGGTGCCGGGGGGATCGGGCGGCGTGATTCACGACGACACCGGCAGTTCGCTGGGATGGTTTGTCTACCAACCGGATCACAAGCAGGCCTTGCCTTCAGCCGTGATCGCCAACGAAGCTTTCGGCCGCATGGCCCGGTTGCTCAAGCACGACGTGCCGGTATCGCTGCACATCGACATCGCCACCAAATTCAACGGCGACATAGTGGAAGGCAACAACGTGATCGCCGACATTCCCGGCACCGATCCCGCGTTGAAGAACCAGGTTGTCATGCTGGGCGGCCATCTCGACAGCTGGATTGCCGGTACTGGCGCCACCGACAACGGCGCAGGCTCGATCATCGCCCTCGAGGCCATGCGGATTCTGCGCACCCTGAACATCCAGCCGAGGCGCACCATCCGGGTCGGCCTGTGGGGCGGCGAAGAACAGGGCATTTTCGGCTCGTCCGGCTATGTGAGGACCCACCTGGGCACTTTGCAGTATTCCACCAAGCCGGAAGAGCAGGTGGTTCCGGAATTCCTGCGCCAGCAGACCGGGGCGGTGCAGCTCAAGCCAGACCATGCCACATTCGACGCCTACTTTAACGCCGACAATGGAACCGGCAAGCTGCTCGGCATCTTCAGTGAAGGCAATGCCGCCGCTGCCAACATTTTCGAGCAGTGGATGGCCCAGCCCACCCCGCTGCGCGACTTGGGATTCACCACGGTCTCGCTGCGCAACACAGGCTCGACAGACCATGTTCCGTTCAATCAGGTTGGCTTGCCCGGCTTCCAGTTCATCCAGGACCCGCGCGACTACGGCACCCGCACCCACCATTCCAACCAGGACACCTATGAGCGATTGTCTGAGCCGGATTTGAAGCAGGCTGCGGTCGTCATGGTCATCTTCGTCTACAGCACCGCGCAGCGCGACGCCATGCTGCCGCGTAATGCCATGCCCCACCCAGAACTGGAAGAGCAGCAGGCCAAGCCGCTCGAGGGAATTTACCCGGGAGCGGTCAAACCGGAAACGAAGTAGCCCAACAGCAATTTCCGATTATTTTTCACCGCCTGTTGGCCCATTCGCGTCGCCTTAGGTGCCCGTCCGGTGGATCGCCTGCACATTGCTGAGATAGGCGTCCTCGGCGGCGCTGGCGATCTCTTCAGCCTCGATGCGGCTGCCCACATCCGCGGCGGCCTGCGCCAAGACCCGGTGATGCAGCGTAAACAGGGCGAGTTCCAGTCGATCGCTGACACCGGTCTTGTCATAGATGGAGCGCAGATAATTCTTGATCACCTGCTCAGTCGTTTTCAGACGATGTGCGATTTCGCGATTCTTGCATCCCTGGACGATCAGGGCAACGATGCGCATCTCTTTGGGCGTCAAGCGGTCACGGACACGCGTCCCCACCATGTCCTCTTCCACCACCTCATTCAGGAGCGCATGCAGAGGCTGCCAGGTTTCGCCGGCAGCCACCTTGCGGACGCACTCCACCAGCGCCGAACCTGTGGTATTGCGAAAAATCACGCCATGAAAGCCCTGCTGCAAGAAGGTTGTTGGCGACTCCGTATTCTCGGCAATCGCGATGCCGCGGCTGTTGCTGGTCTCGAGCAGCAGCCTCAGGCGGGACATCTCCGGCTTGAGTGCCGAGGCAAAAATGACCACCGTGCCGGGGAACGTGGTGATCGCATGCATCATGCGCTCACTGTCGGAGCACTGCGCGATAATACGGATGTTTTCGTCCATGGCCAGGACTTTGGCTGTCCCCGCCCGGAAGATCGCCTGTGAATCTGCGAGTATGACTTTGTTCATTTCCCGCCTCGCCCCTGCGCCAGATCGAAAAGTTAGCACACGAAGAGGAAACGTGCTCCCGCTCCGCATACTCGGTTTGTTCCGCAGTCAGGTTATCGGCGACAACCGCAACTACTTTCTATTGGTCCATTTCGCGACAGTTGAAACTTGGAATTCGTCAAGAGGTGGTCTCACACGTTAGTTTACACGATAGTAACCTTACCTCCCATATTCAGCTTACAGGACGCTTTGTTGATTCCGCGAGAGAAAACGCGGAAGAAGTTGCCGTCAAATCAACAACAAAATTCCCAAAATGGGCCGCTGGAGGCATGCACCGCTCACCCGCTACACTGAGAAAGCTATGAACAGGCCCATCCTTCTCGCGGTAGACGATGACATCAGTGTTCTGGAGGCGGTCGTTCAAGATCTTCGCCGCCAGTATGGCTCCACGTACCGTGTGATTCGCGCGGGCAGCGGCCAGGCTGCCTTGGATACGTTGAGCCAATTGAAGTCCCGCGACGAAGCCGTGGCCCTGCTGCTCAGCGACCAGCGCATGCCCGGCATGACCGGCGTCGAATTCCTTGAATCCGCGCAAAAGATCTATCCCCATTCCAAGCGGGTCCTGCTGACGGCCTACGCCGATACCGAGGCCGCCATTCGGGCCATCAACACGGCTCGCATCCACTATTACCTGACCAAGCCGTGGGATCCGCCTGAAGAAAAGCTGTATCCGGTCCTCGACGATTTGCTGCAGGACTGGAATGCCGGGTACCAGCCGAAATTCGAAGGACTGCGAGTGATCGGTCACCGCTGGTCGTTGAAAGACCACCAGCTGCGCAGCTTTCTCTCGCGCAACCATGTGCCCTACCGCTGGCTCGATGCGGCAGCCAGCGAAGACGCTCAGAGACTGCTGTCCGAAAAATCGCTCGATCCCGAAGCGCTGCCCGTAGTTCTGTTTTCGGATGGCAGCGCGCTGGTCGATCCCGAACAGGATGCTCTCGCGGCCCGGGTCGGTTTGCGCACCCAGGCGGCCCAGGATTTCTATGACATGGTGGTCATCGGCGCCGGTCCGGCCGGTCTGGCGGCTGCTGTCTATGGAGCATCCGAAGGGCTGAAGACCCTGGTCATCGAGCCCGATGCCCCGGGCGGGCAGGCGGGATCGTCCTCACGTATTGAGAATTACCTGGGGTTCCCCTCCGGCATCAGCGGCGCCGACCTGGGACGCCGCGCGCACATGCAGGGAGTTCGATTCGGCGCTGAGTTCCTCACCCAGCGGGCTGTCGGCCTCCGCGTGGACGGGCAATACCGCTTCGTGGTGATGGCCGATGGACGGGAAGTTTCCAGCCACGTCCTGCTTTTGGCTACCGGCGTGAATTACCGTAAATTGGACATTCCCGGAGCCGATCTGCTCACCGGCAGGGGCATTTACTACGGCGCGGCGCTGGTCGAGGCTTCCGCCTGCAAGGATGAAAACGTCTATATCGTTGGAGGCGCGAACAGCGCCGGACAGGCTGCCTTGCACTTCGCGAAATTTGCCTGCACGGTAACGATGCTGGTGCGCGCCGACAGCCTGGAAGCAAGTATGTCGAAATACTTAATCGATGAGATCGCCCGCACATCGAATATAGTAGTCGAACCGAACACTCAAGTTCTGTCGGCCGAAGGCGAGGAACATTTGCACGCCATTTGCATCCGCGGTCCGCAGGGGCAGGCACGTCGTGAAGCGAGTTCCCTCTTCGTGTTCATCGGCGCTGTTCCGGGAACTGAGTGGCTGCCGGATGTCATGCTTCGGGACGAAAAAGGGTTTGTGCTGGCAGGACCCGACCTGACCACGCCGGAAATGAAGGCGCAGGGAAAGTTTGCCAGGCTGTGGAAGGAACGACGGGATCCCTTCCTGCTGGAATCGAGCGTGCCGGGGATCTTCGTGGCCGGGGATGTACGCCATGGTTCGGTGAAGCGGGCTGCCTCGGCAGTCGGCGAAGGGTCGATTGCCGTGCAGTTTGCCCATCAGTATCTGGCAAGTTTTTAGTTTTTGGAGAGATGCGCAGCCATGACGTTCGAAGATCTGGATCGGCGAATTGAGGAGACTGCGCAGGCAGAGCGATGAACACCAGCGAAGTACAGGAACCCAGCACGCAAACCATCGTCTTGAGCGATTACGCCGAGCAACTCAGCCATGTCGCAGCCTTCGCCGACGTTTCCCCGGATGAGCTCTGCGGACTGACCTCGGCCGAGCTGATCAAGATGCCTACGAACGGCACGATTCTCGATCCCAATAATCCTGTGCGCGCCTATTGGGTTGTTCTCGAAGGTGAAGTCTGCGCCGACCGCGTCGAGCAGGATGGTTCCCTCACCCGCATCGGCATCGCCAAGGAAAACGAGACATTCGGAGAAGTCGTTCTGCTCGCCGGCAAGTCGCCGACCGTGCGGGTTCTGACCGCCAAGCCATCCGTTCTTTTGCGCTTTTCAGAAGACGCTTTCTGGAGCCTGATGGCCTGCTGCCCTCCTGTGCGCAAAGTCATCCTGTCGCACATGGCGCAGCGTTTGCACGCCTACCAGGCCGAGGCGGCCCATCGCGAAAAACTGATTTCCCTAGGCACGCTGGCGGCGGGCTTGATGCATGAGTTGCATAATCCGGGTTCGGCCGCCAAGCGCGCCGCGTCGCAGTTGCGTGCCAACCTGCTGCGCCTGCAGGAGTTGAGCCTGCGCTTCTGCGAACATGAAACCAGCCGCGACCAGATTTCCTGCATGCGCGAGCTCCAACTGGAAGCGATCGCCCACGCCAAATCCTCCACCATGAGTTCCCTGGAACAGTCGGACGCTGAAGAATCGATGGGTGAGTGGCTGGAAACAGCCGGCGTCGAGAATGCTTTCAAGATCGCCCCAACCCTGGTCAGCATTGGCCTCGATCCGCAGGAACTGGTGTGCATACGCGACGCTTTTGCCGGTGACGGGCTTTCGGATGCTCTGAACTGGCTGGAAGCGCTGGTCTCCAGCGTTTCGCTCGTCGAGGCCGTGGAGGAAAGCATCTCGCGCGTTTCGGAACTGGTCATGGCGGTCAAGAAATTCGCCTACGACGATCGCTGCACCCTGCGCGAAGTCGACGTGCACGACAGCATTCAGAGCACGCTGACCATTCTCGGCCACAAGATGCGTCAGCGCCAGATCCGTGTCGTCAAGCACTTTGACGCCGCCCAGCCGAATATCCGCACCACTGGCGTAGCCATCAGCCAGGTCTGGACCAACCTGATCGACAACGCCATCGATGCCTCTCCCGAAGGCGGCCAGATCGATGTGCGCACGTGGACCGAGCCCGGCTACCTGGCGATCGAGGTAACCGACCACGGAGCGGGAATTCCCGAAGACCTCAAGGCACGCATCTTTGAGCCGTTCTTCACCACCAAGCCGGTCGGAAAAGGCACCGGTCTGGGCCTGGAAATCGTTCAGCGCATTGTGACGCAGAGCTTTGGCGGCAAGATCGAAGTCGAGTCGAAGCCGGGTGAAACGCAATTCATCGTTCGCCTGCCGCAGTCGTAGTCTGAACACCTCATCCTCCCTGCAACATCCCGAATCATCCCGGAACGAAACTCCTCGTCTCCCTCCTCGGCTCATGATTTGAAGTTGCCTCCGCCGCCGCCGATAAGACGCTCATTGAGCATCAGGAGCGGCAGGCATGGCAGATCACATCGAGATTCTTGAGGCGGCGCTCAGCGCGCTCCATGAAGGAATCATCGTGCTCGACAACGAGCAGCGCATAGTCTTCTGGAACCCCGCAGCGACCGCCATGGCCGGATACGCAAGCGTGGAAATGCTGGGACGTCCGCTGCCGGGAGGCTTCTACGAAGTCGACCTCGCTCACCACGGTTCCAGCCAGAGCGACGGCGGCAGCAAAGTTGAAAGTCCGGCCGGAAACGAAACTGGAATCCACGAGGTCCTTGCCCACCAGCGGCCCGTTCTGGTCAACATCTGCCATCAGCGCCACCACACTTTCCCCGCCATGCTGCACCGCACACCGCTCCGCGACGCCCTGGGCGCACGCGTGGCAACCATGCTGCGATTTCACACCGTAGAAGAGATCGATACGTTGCTGCATGGCGAGTGCAGCGACGACGGCGCTACCGAGCACCGGCTGGAACATAGCCAGGCCGGCATCGAAGACCGGCTGGACGAAGCCAGCCGCGAGTGGGTCGCCAACGGTATTCCTTTCGGCGTGATGTGGGTGTTGGTCGATCAGGCAGCGAACCTGCGCAAGACGCATGGCCGCGACGCTTCGGAATCCATGATGGACATCGTCGAGAAATCACTGCTGCACGGTCTTCGACCTACGGAAATCCTGGGGCGCTGGGGATCGAATGAGTTTCTGGTTCTCTCTCACGAGCGCACCATAGACATGCTGGACGCGCATGGCCGCTACCTGGCAGGCATCACGCGCACCGCCGACTTTCGTTGGTGGGGTGACCGCGTCGGCCTCACCGTCAGCATTGGCGTAGCCCAGGCGCAGGTCTCCGAAAGCCTCTCCTGCCTGCTCAAACGCGCGCAAAAAGCCATGCATAGCAGCCAGTACAGCGGCGGCAACTGCGTTACCCATCTCAATCCAAAAGACATGGCCAATACAGGGGGGCAGGAATGTTTGCAATCATAGGCATCGTCGTCGTCTTCGGGGCCATCGTCGCCGGGTATCTGATGGAAAAAGGCAACATGATGGTGCTGGTGCAGCCGGCGGAACTGATCATCATCGGCGGCGCGGCACTGGGCACACTGCTCATCGCCAACCCGCTGCACATCATCAAGGCCATCTTGGGGGGCGTGATGGGCGTCCTGAAGCCATCGCAGTTCAACAAGGCCCGCTATCTTGAAACCCTCAAGATGATGTTCGAGTTCCTCAACAAGGTGCGCAAGGAAGGCCTGCTTTCGGTCGAAATGGACGTGGAAAAGCCCAAGGAAAGCGCCATCTTCAAGAAATATCCGTCCTTTCTCAAGGACCACCACGTTATGGATTTTGTCTGCGACACCTTGCGCATGGCTATTACCGGCGGTGTCGAGCCCTTTGACATGGACCAGATGATGGAGCGCGACATGGAAGTCCATCATCACGGCGTGGCCACGCCCATTGCATCGCTTTCTACCGTCGCCGACGCATTGCCTGGCCTGGGCATCGTCGCCGCTGTGCTTGGCGTGGTAATCACCATGGGCGCGATCGGCGGACCTCCGGAAGAGGTGGGTCACAAGGTAGCTGCCGCCTTGGTCGGCACTTTCCTTGGCATCCTGTTGTGCTACGGCCTGGTGGGGCCGCTCGCCGCCAACATGACCAAGGGTGCGGACGAACATAACGACTACCTCGGCGTTCTGCGCGTGCTCATGCTTTCCTTCCTCAAAGGCAACGCGCCTTTGATCGCCATTGAGATGGCTCGGCGTGCTATTCCCGCGCATGTGCGGCCCTCGTTCGCCGAGACAGAAAAAGCCTGCAAGGGCGGCGGCGCTCCCGCGGCGGCATAAGAGCTGAGGAGCCATTCATGTCTGAACCAAACAAGCGCCCCATCATCGTCATCAAGAAAAAAGGCGGCCACGGCGGCCATCACGGCGGCGCATGGAAGGTGGCTTATGCCGACTTTGTTACCGCGATGATGGCGCTGTTCATCGTGCTGTGGCTGCTGAATTCCAGCGTCAAAGTGAAGAAGGCTGTCGCCGGCTACTTCAACGATCCGAAGAGCTCCTCCAAGGAAACCGGGTCGGACAAGTTGGGTGACGACGACAGCATTCCTGTCGACAAGAAAAACGTGGAGAAGCTAAAGGAACAAATTCAAAAAGCAATCAAAGAACAAAAGGACCTGGAAAAGCTGGCCAAGCAGATCGAGATCACTATCACGCCAGAAGGCCTGCGCATCGAGTTGATTGAAGACAAGAAGGGCACCTTCTTCGAGAGCGGCAGCGCCAAGCTGAGTAGCACCGGTCAGGAGCTGTTGGGCATGCTTGCCGGGCAGCTCAAGACCTTGCCCAACCGGCTGCTGCTGGAAGGTCACACCGATGCGCAGCCTTATTCGAGCGACAACGGCTACACCAACTGGGAGCTCTCCGCCGACCGTGCCAACTCCGCGCGGCGGCTGCTGCAACAGGATGGCGTTGGCACAGGACAGATTTCGCAAGTGCGTGGTTTCGCCGACCAGATGCTGCGTGTGAAGAACGATCCTCTCGACCCTACCAACCGGCGCATTTCACTGATCGTTCAATGGGTGCAGGCAACCGGGCCGCCGGAAGCCGCGAGCAAGGAAGGTGAGACGAAGGAAGGCGCAAAAGCCGAGGCAAGCAAGGCCGGCGACGCCAGGCAGCCTGAGAGCAAGGCTGGGGATTCAGCGCCCGCGAAGAGCGAAGAAGGTAAGGGCGAAGCAGCCAAGCCTGCGGCAACTTCAGCAGCAACAACCCCGGCTTCTGCAGCCGCTGGCAAGCCAGCCGCAAGAGCCGTTGCGCCCAAGCCCGGTTTGATGGACCGGCTCAAGGGCATGCTGCCGGGAAGCAAGAAGAAATAGCTAGCAGCAGCGATACGGCGCAGCCGGTTCCAGGGCCACCTTGCCGGGCTCGCTCGTCAACGCGTCCTGCGATGGCGGAGGCACACCGCGCAGCGTTTCGATGCAGCGCACCGCCGCCAGGCCCACGATGACGATAGCGCCCACAATGAATACCGACATGAGGCTGATCTCGATCCATCCCTGCAACTCGCTACCCGGCTTGTGCGCCATGGGCCAGAAGAGATTCTCAATCGAGAGCGTGCCGGCACATACCGTGGTCACCAGCACAAACAACGCCGGCACCAGCGTGCACCACGCATAGCGCGCCTTGCCATGATTCACGAGGTATGTCGTCATGGTGGCGAGCGCGATTGACGCAAGCAGTTGGTTCGCTGTTCCGAAGAGCGGCCAGATGGTGGCGATGGTTCCGCCCCAGATGAGGTAGCCCCAGCTGATGACAATTACGGCAGTCGCGAGCAGGTTGGAGGGCAGCCAGTTGGGCCGGCCCAGCGGCTTGTAGATCTTGCCCATCAGCTCCTGCATGACGTAGCGGGCAACGCGTGTTCCGGCATCGATCGTCGTCAGAATAAACAGCGCCTCGAACATGATGGCGTAGTGATACCAGTAGCCAGTCAAAGCCGCCATGCCGGGGATGCCGCGAAAGATCTGAGCCATGCCGATGGCCAGCGAAACCGCCCCGCCCGTCCGTCCCGCAAGCTGCTCGCCAACCTCGCGCGAAAATTCCGGCAGGTTCACCGCATGCATGCCGAGATGCGCATACAAGGCCGGAGGCACGTTGATGGCGAAGTAATCGCCCGGCGCCAGCGAGCAGGCCGCAATCAGCGCAAGCACGCCGACCAGCGACTCGGCCAACATGGCTCCATAGCCGATGAAGCGAGCTTCTGTTTCCTTGTCGATCAGCTTCGGCGTGGTGCCTGAAGCCACCAGCGAATGAAATCCAGAGATCGCTCCGCAGGCAATGGTCACAAACAGGAAGGGAAAAAGCTTGCCCGGAATGACCGGGCCCCCGCCATGCACGTACTGTGTAAACGCCGGAAACTGCAGCTGTGGATGCACGATCAGCACTCCGGCAATCAGCGCCGCCAGCGTGCCCAGCTTCACATACGTGGACAGATAATCGCGCGGCTCGAGCAGCAGCCATACCGGCAGCACCGAGGCCAGGAACCCATACGCGCAGAGCAGCAGCACGATCTGATGTCCGTTGAAGAGGAGCAGGTGCGCAAAGGAAGAATTTGCGATCCAGTGGCCGCCGATCAGCGCGCCCATAATCGCCAGCACGCCAAAGATCGACGGCGCCAGCACCACGATCATGCCTCTGTTGCTCTTGAACATCCATACGCCCATGATCATGGCGATGGGAATGGTGCTGCCGATGGTGAAGATCCCCCACGGGCTCTGGCTCAGGGCATTCACGACAATAATGGCCAGGCCAGCCATGGCCACGATGAGAATCAACAGAACCGCGATCATGGCCAGCAGGCCGGTGAACGGGCCGACCTCGCGCTGCACAATATACGGGAGCGATTTTCCGTTGTGGCGCAGCGAACCGATGAGCACCGTCAAGTCCTGCACCGCGCCGGCGAGCACCGCTCCCGCCACCAGCCAGATCAGCCCTGGCGCATAGCCGAACTGCGCGGCCAGTGTCGGCCCCACCAGCGGCCCGGCCCCGGCAATCGCTGCGAAATGGTGTCCGAACACCACCCACTTGGGCGAGGGCACATAGTTGTGCCCGTCCTTAAAGCGATGCGCCGGCGTGATGTTGCGATCGTCCAGCATGAACGCACGCGTCGCCAGCAGCGCGCTGTAGTAGCGATACGCCACGACAAAAATGCCCAGGACAACCAGCAGCAAGGGAAGCGTATTCACAAGCGGGGAAGCACCTCAAAGCCTGGCGGGAAAAGCCTGGCGAGCTGTTCGGCAAGTATATCAATGGCGAACTGCCCCCTTGCTCCTCGCTCCCCACGCCCAAGAATCTGGCTCCTCAATAAGTAAAGTACAGCCGCACCAGCGCCATTCCAAAGGCAAAGGCAAACCCATACTTGAATGACTCAATATCGATCGCAGTTCTACCCCTCTTGCGAACAAGCCGTCCGAGCAATGACATTGTCCCTCCCGAGGCCAACGGGCTCAGCAGGGGGAGCCCTCATAGGGCTTTTATAGTGTCATTATGGCACTATCGTCCACCATGTTCAACTCGAAATGCCGGGGTGGTATCCTACGCGTAATGAAGGCTACGGACTCAAAATCGGCACAAGCTAGCGAATACGACAGG
>CAILBQ010000570.1 GCA_903832475.1 uncultured Acidobacteriota bacterium
CATCTGCCGCAGGTGTACTTCAACGACGTGAACGATGGGCTCAATCCACAATCGGCTGACTGCATTTCGCATGTGAAGCCGTATTACCAACTGGCAACAGACCTGGCTGATCACAACGTGGCTCGATACAACTTCATCATGCCGAACCTGTGCCACGATGGGCATGAAGGCGTTTCTCCCTGCGACGCGAACGAGCCTACGGATAATACGAAGCGTTCGGACCAGTGGCTGAAGCAGAACGTGCCTCTCATCCTTGAGTCAGAAGAATACAAAAAGGGTGGGGCGCTCATTATCGTCTGGGATGAAGCGGAGGATTCCGGTAAATACAGCGACGGGCCGATCGGTATGTTCATCCTGTCGCCGTTCGCGAAAGGTGGGGGTCGACGCGGATATTCGAACGGCATTCACTACGACCACAGCTCGACGTTGAAGACGCTTCAGGAGATCTTCCACGTACAGCCGTTGCTGGGAGCTGCGGCGGATCCAAAGACGAAGGATTTGAGCGACTTCTTCCGCAACGATGACGACAACGACCGCTAAGTAGATCGAGCTAAGGCAATGGCGGCGTTACTGCGCTCTGGACGACGGGGAGCGCGGTGACGCCGTTCTTGTCTAGGACCAAAAATGCAGCCTCTGCATGGCGACTGTTGCCAACCGAGGACAAGATGCGGACGCTTCCAGCTTCCCTTGCAAGCAATCGAGCTGCGTGGGGAACGAGAGGATGGCGATGTCCATTCGAAAGGCGTGTGTGGCATGATGCGGGAGTGGACGCGAGTGGGAAGGAAAACAGGGGTGCGGCCGGGCATCTACAATGGTGGCCAGTGTGCCGCGGTGCACGATGGTTCAAGAAAACAAATTGAGGAGCTGGACGGATGATCATTGGAGTACCGAAGGAGATCAAGGACCATGAGGCGCGCGTTGGCGTGACGCCGGCGGGAGCGAAAGCTCTGGTGGAAGCGGGACACACGGTACTGGTGGAGACGCATGCCGGCGAGGCTTCGGGTTTTCCGGATCATGAGTATCAGGATGCCGGAGCGGAGATTGTGGGTGAGGCCGGCAACGTTTGGGCCAACGCCGAGATCCTGGTGAAGGTGAAGGAGCCCATCGAGAAGGAGTACGTGTTCTTTCGCGAGGGGCTGGTGTTGTTTACGTATCTGCATCTGGCTCCGCTGCCGGACCTGACGAACAAGCTGCTGGATACGAAGGTGATTGGCATTGCCTATGAGACAGTGCGGGATCGCGCCAATACGCTGCCGCTGTTGACGCCAATGAGCGAAGTAGCGGGACGCATGAGCGTGCAGGTGGGCGCCTCGTATCTCGAAAAGGAAAAGGGTGGCCGTGGGATTTTGCTGGGAGGCGTTCCGGGTGTGCCGCCGGCCAATGTCTGCATCATCGGCGGCGGGATCGTGGGCACGCATGCCGCGAAAATTGCAGTTGGCATGGGCGCGCATGTGACCCTGGTAGACGTGAATTTGAATCGGCTTCGGGAACTGGATGATTTGTTTCTGGGTCGGCTGCATACGCTGGCGTCCAACAGCTACAACGTGGGCAAAGCAACGCGCGAGGCGGACCTGGTGATTGGCGGAGTGCTGATTCCGGGAGCGACGGCGCCTAAGGTGGTGACCAAGGGCATGGTCAGCAAGATGAAGAAGGGCGCAGTAATTGTGGATGTGGCAATCGACCAGGGAGGATGCGTGGAGACGGCGCGGCCGACGTCGCATTCGGACCCGAGTTACCTGGTGGATGGGGTGGTGCATTATTGCGTGACGAACATGCCGGGCGCGGTTCCGCATACGTCGACGCTGGCGCTGACCAATGCAACGTTTCCCTATCTGATGCGGCTGGCGAATCTTGGGGCAGCGGAGGCGCTGCGCGCGGATGCGGGGCTGGCGGAGGGGTTGAATGTGTGGAAGGGTGTGCTGACGCATCGTGGCGTGGCGGAGTCGCAAGGGCGGGAGTGGACTGCGCCGAAGGATGTGATTTCGTAAAAGCTAAAGGAATCGCAGATCCTTTGACTCGTTGCGCTCGCTCAGGATGACGGCGTATTTCTTTAGCCATTCTTTAACAATGTTTTCAGTGCTTTTTTAGTTTTAGTCAGAATGAGGGAGGACTTATGCGGCGACGACAGTTTCTGGCGGCTTCTTTGGCGGCTTCAGCGATGAGTGTGGCGCGTGGTGCGGCGGGACAAAGTGCGGAGGCGAAAGGTCCACGGGAGTATTACCAGATACGTAAGTACTCGTTGTTCAATGGCGCGCAGCCGAAGCTGACGCAGAGTTACTTGGAAGAGGCGCTGGTGCCTGCGCTTACGAAGATGGGATTTGGCCCGGTGGGGGTGTTCTCGCTGGATATCGGGCCGGAGACGCCGACGTATTACGTGGTGATTCCGGGATCTTCGGTGGAGACGCTGGTGACGGCGGATTTGCATCTTGCCGAGGACGGGGAGTTTCAAAAGGCAGCGGCGCCGTTCTGGAATGCGCCTGCGTCTGCGCCGTCGTTTCAGCGGGTCGAGGGCTCGTTGCTGGCGGCGTTTGAAGGATGGCCGAAATTGACGCCGCCTGCTTCGTCGGCGACCAAGGCGAAGCGTATTTTTCAGATGCGTACGTATGAAAGCCCGACGTACCAGGATCATGTGCGCAAGGTAGAGATGTTTCACAAAGGTGAGTTCGCCATCTTCAAAGCGGCAGGACTTACTTCAGTGTTTTACGGAGACACGTTGATCGGGCCGCGCATGCCGAGTTTGACTTATATGCTGAGCATGGAAAGCCTGGATGAGTTAAATACAAAGTGGGCTGCATTCAGCGGCAATCCGGAATGGAAGAAGTTATCCGCCGATCCGCGATATTCCTTTGAGCCCACGGTCAGCAACATCACGAATCTGATCTTGAGCCCGCTGAAGAGTTCGCAGATTTAGGGTTTGACGGGGCGGGCGAGCCGGCCGTCTGCCCCGGTGGCTAGGGTGTCGGCGGAGAGTCCCGGAGTATCAAACTGGATGCGTCTCATAATGTGAGGAAGAGTGGCTTGGAAGCGCGTCCTTGTTGAGGTTTGCGGCGTTGTAAGGATTTAATTTACAAAATTTAAACAGCTCTCGTTCATTTTCACCCAAAAGTTGTATGGACCGTGAGGGGCCGATGGTATAGTGGCTTTAGCAATCCAGTCCGACA
>CAILBQ010000571.1 GCA_903832475.1 uncultured Acidobacteriota bacterium
GGCGCCAACGGCCTTGCCAACCCGCGCGACTTTCTTACACCAATTGCAGCGTTTGAAGATCGCGAAGGTGAGTTTGAAGTCATCTCGAAGTTTCTTGGCCAGCTATGGACTTCGCGATACGATCATTCGCCGCTTGATGTTGTTGGATGGCATGGGAACTACGCGCCCTATGTCTACGACATGGCCCGTTTCAACTGCATCAATACGGTGAGTTTCGATCACCCGGACCCCTCCATTTTCACTGTACTGACGGCGCCATCTTCGATTCATGGCACGGCAAACGTCGACTTTGTGATCTTCCCCCCGCGGTGGCTGGTGGCTGAACATACGTTTCGGCCGCCGTGGTTTCATCGCAACATGATGAATGAGTTTATGGGACTGATCTACGGGGAATATGACGCCAAGGCGGAGGGGTTCGTCCCCGGTGGTGCAAGCCTGCACAACTGCATGTCAGGCCATGGGCCCGATGCTGAAACATTCGAGCGGGCGAGCAAGGCCGAGCTCGAACCGCGCAAGGTGAAAGACACGCTGGCATTCATGTTCGAGACCCGGCTGGTGGTTCGACCTACACGATACGCGCTTGAGACAAAAATGCTGCAGCACGAATATTACGAGTGCTGGCAGGGCCTGAAGAAGCACTTCCAGGGCGGAAAGCCGTAACGTCATGACAGAAAGGCGAGAGCAAGGTTATTGGCAAAGCGAAAGCTGGGTAGAGTCGGCGAACGATCCGGCGAATGGATTCCCGCTTCAGTCGCTGCCTTTCTGCGCATTTATCCCGACCGGATCCGATGGTCGACAAGCGCATCTTGGAGTCGGAATAGGCGACTTTGTTCTTGACTTGCATGGGCTGAGCACCAGTGGACACCTATCTACCGTGGGCGCGGCGGTCAATGCTGC
The DNA here is from genome assembly GCA_903832475.1 of uncultured Acidobacteriota bacterium. Taxonomy (GTDB): domain Bacteria; phylum Acidobacteriota; class Terriglobia; order Terriglobales; family Acidobacteriaceae; genus Acidicapsa. The sequence goes on from CAILBQ010000571.1 coordinate 898, forward strand.
TTGCTGCAAACCGAAACTCAATACGTTGATGTCACTTGGCAGTCCAATGCCGCTTCGACTGGCTCTTTCGATGTCTCTAGGGGCGCAGGGGGGAGGATTCAAGAAGGAGATAGAACCACATCTGATCCCGATGCGGGAAGTTGAATTCACCCTCCCGGTTGCGGTTGGGGACTACACCGATTTCTACGCCTCGATTCATCACGCCACCCGTGTCGGAAAGCTCTTTCGTCCCGACCAGCCGCTGCTTCCAAATTACAAGTGGCTCCCGGTTGGCTATCACGGCCGCGCATCCTCAATCGTGATCAGCGGTGTCGATATACGGCGTCCCTCGGGTCAAATGAAGATTCAAGGCCAGGAGGCGCCCATCTTTGCTGCGACCCGGCAACTTGACTACGAACTGGAGCTTGCCGCGTATATCGGTCTCGGGAACGATCTGGGCGAAGCGATTCCTCTCGAGGGAAATCCCACTCGCTTACGCGGTGCAGAGAGCCATATCTTTGGCTACTCGCTGCTTAACGACTGGTCGGCACGCGACATTCAATCGTGGGAGTATCAGCCGCTTGGCCCCTTCCTGGGAAAGAGCTTTGCCACGAGCGTCTCGCCCTGGGTTGTCCCTCACGAGGCGCTTGAACCGTATTTCGTTGCTCTGTCTTCTCGCCCGGACGGCGATCCGCAACCGCTCCCTTATCTTGCTGAACCGGATTGGATGAGGCGTAAATCAGGGATCGATGTGCAGCTTGAAGCGTGCTTGTCCACGGCGAAGATGCGCGCATCTGACTTGAGGCCAATCTGTCTCAGCAGCAGTAACGCGCGCGACCTTTGCTGGAGCTTCGGCCAGATGATTGCGCACCACACAAGCAACGGCTGCAATCTACGGATCGGCGATTTGATCGCAAGCGGCACTGTCTCCGGACCGACGGATGGCTCTGCGGGCTGCCTGCTCGAACTCACCCAGCGTGGCGCCCTTCCCATGCAGCTTCCTAACGGAGAAGTTCGAGCGTTTCTCGAAGATGGGGATGAAATCACTTTGCGCGGTTTCTGTGCGAGAGAAGGGTATCCGCGCATCGACCTGGGGGAGTGCCGGGGTACGATTTTGCCCGCTCATCCAAGCGAGTTGACAGCCGTCTAATCGGAGAGAGATTCTTTGCAGGGCGCTTATGGCATCGCTCGGAGAGTGCCAACGCGCCAGCGGTTTCCAGGAGATGAAACATGGCAACAATGGTCGAACACGCATCCGAGACTCAGACGGATTTTCTTCCCCTCAACGGCACGGATCATGTTGAGTTCTATGTGGGCAACGCGAGACAGGCTGCTTACTTTTATCGCGCTGCTTTTGGCATGCGGCTAGTCGCTTACGCGGGGCCGGAGACGGGGCAGCGCGACCGTGCATCGTATGTGCTGCAGCAAGGAAAGGTGCGGTTTGTGCTGACCACTGCGCTGCGTTGCGATTCCGAGATTGCGAGGCACGTGGAAAAGCATGGGGACGGAGTTCGCGCCATCGCACTTTGGGTGGACGACGCTGCCGAGTCATGGCGGCAAACAACCAAGCGCGGCGCGCGTTCCGTTCAAGAGCCTATGCAGTGCTCCGATGAACACGGACCTGTCGTGATCGCGAGCATTGCGGCCTACGGTGACACGCTACACACTTTCGTGGAGCGGAAGAGCTACAGCGGGCCTTTCCTTCCCGGCTATAAGGCGATGACGGACGATACCGTCGCGAGGCCCGTTGGTCTCATGTATATCGATCACATCGTCGGCAATGTAGGGTGGCATGCCATGGACGAGTGGGTGGATTTCTATTCGCATGTCATGGGCTTTTCGCTGTATCAGCATTTTGACGACAACGATATTTCGACCGAGTATTCGGCGCTAATGTCGAAGGTGATGGCCAACTCTACGGGCTACATCAAATTCCCGATCAATGAGCCGGCGGAGGGACGCCGCAAGTCCCAGATTGAAGAGTATCTCGAGTTTTACAACGGTCCGGGTGTTCAGCATCTTGCCTTGGCGACGCATGACATCCTGACGACCGTAGCCAAGTTGCAGGAACAGGGTGTCAGCTTCCTTTCGGTTCCGCATTCGTATTACACCGATCTGCAGGCCCGCGTCGGCAAGATTGACGAGCCTCTGGACGAATTGGAAAAGCTGGGCATCCTTGTCGATCGTGACGATGAGGGGTATATGTTGCAAATTTTCACGCGACCGGTCGAAGACCGACCGACCTTGTTCTTTGAGATCATCCAGCGCAAAGGAAGCCGCAGCTTCGGCAAGGGCAACTTCAAAGCGCTGTTTGAAGCGATCGAACGCGAGCAGGCAAGCCGGGGAAATCTCTGAGTTCACTGCGTTGGCTGGATAAAGCGGTGTCCTCTTATGCAAGGGATGCTGACTCGATGCGCGCGACACCGTTGACGGTGTTGCGCGCCCGCTTATGGACGGTTCAGCGGTTCATTCAGGCCCTCCATCCAGTTTTTTGACCCTCTGTCTTTCAGCAGATGCATTGCGAGTGTCGTTCTCATAACTTCTGAGTGTGCCACGGCACGCGGAGGAAGTCGCGATGAGCGAGATTGTGGGAGTGGAGTCTGTCTCTCGAAGATACCCACTGGACCAGGGCGGCGATGTTAGGAGTGGGCGGAGCTCTGTCACCGCGCTCGACCACACCGATCTGCATATTGAAGCCGGCGAGTTTCTGGCCATTGCCGGTCCCAGCGGAAGCGGAAAATCAACCCTGTTGAATCTGATCGGATGTATTGATAAGCCAACTACCGGGCGGATCCTGCTGCAGGGTGTAGATACTTCGGGGCTCAAGCCTGGACGATTGACCGAGCTGCGGCGAGAGAAGATTGGCTTTGTCTTCCAGACATTCAATCTGATACCTGTTTTCACGGCGAGTGAGAATGTGGAGTTTCCGCTGCTGGTGCAGGGAGTGCCTGCACATCATCGTCGCGAGCGGGTTGCGGCTGCGCTCGAAAGCGTTGGACTGGCGCATCGAGCGCATCATCGTCCTGATCTGCTGTCGGGCGGTGAACGGCAACGGGTAGCGGTCGCGCGAGCGATTGTGCATCGGCCTGCGCTGGTGCTGGCCGATGAGCCGACGGCCAATCTTGACTCGCGCAATGCGACCCAGTTGATTGATTTGATA
>CAILBQ010000572.1 GCA_903832475.1 uncultured Acidobacteriota bacterium
CCGCCAAGGAAGCGGTCGAGATCGGCGTCATTGAAGAATTCCTGCCCAAGGCGCTCACCGATGATGAATTGCGCACGCTCGTCGGCCTGGCCGTCGCCGAGATCGGCGAGGCTGCTGGGCAGAAGCCGACCGCCAAGGATATGGGCAAGGTGATCAAGGCCGTCCAGGCCAAGCTGCAAACGGAAGGCCTGCGCGCCGAGGGCCGCGCCGTCAGCGAGGCGGTCAAGCTGGCACTGGTGTGAGGCCTGCGAACGGCCTGCAAAACGCAGTCAGCCTGAAGACAAACAGACAGCAGACAGGATGCAGAGAGAGGGCAAACAGCACTCAGTCTGCATCCTGTTTGCATGCATTTTGCATTCACTTCGCGAATTCCTGATCGGCCATTTTCTCCGCCCTCATCCTTGAGATGACTTCCCGGTATCCCTGCGCATAAGATGGCGACGGGTGCCCTATGACGACTCGCCGCAAATTTCTCACCGATGGATTGAAGGCCGGAGCGGTCGCTTCCGCTGCTATGCAACTCGCCCCCGGCGTCCTACCGAAGCTTTCCGCGGAATCCGCCAATCCGCTCAAGGCAAAGCCTTTGCAGGAATTTAGCTATGGCGACGTCGTGCTCGCGCCGGGCCGCGCCCAGTCGCAGTTTGAACACACCCAGTCGGTCCTTCTCGGCATCAATGAAGACTCCCTGCTGAAGCCGTTTCGGCTGCGCGCCGGCCTTCCCGCTCCCGGGCCGGACATGGGCGGATGGTATGACGACACGTCTCTTGAGAAGACGCCCAGCGGCGGGCACGGCTTTGCGCCCGCGGAGACCTTTGGCCAGTGGCTTTCCTCGCTGGCGCGCGGCTATGCGGCGACGGGCGACCCCGCCGTCAAGGCCAAGCTGGAAAAGCTGCTGGCCTTGTATGAGCCGACGATTTCGCCGAAGTTTTATACCAACTTCCGCTTCCCCGCCTATGACTACGACAAGATGGTTATCGCGCTCATTGACGCGCACCAGTTCGCCGGCATTTCGAACGCCTTTGACTTGCTGAATAAGACCACCGACGCCGCCGAGCCGCACTTGCCGCCCCATGTATTGGACCGCGACGCCCCGCAAATTGCCTGGCGCAAGGCGACCGGCCAGAGCACCACCCCGGACATGGGCTGGGACGAGTCGTATACGATGGCCGAGAATCTGTACCTGGCGGCGCAGCGCGGGGCCGGCGAGCGGTATCGGGTGATGGCTCCCAAATACCTGCTGGACGAGGGATATTTCGACCCGCTTTCGGAGAACAAGAACGTGCTGCCCGGCCATCATGCATACAGCTTCTGCAACGCGCTGAGCTCGGCCATGCAGGCCTACATGGTGGGCGGCAGCGAGAAGCATCTGCGCGCGGCGATGAATGCGCATGAAATGATCATCACCACGCAGAGCTACGCTACAGGCGGATGGGGTCCGGACGAGACCTTCCGGGAACCGGGGACGGGCGCGCTTTACGCCAGCCTGACCAACACCAAGCACACCTTTGAGACGCCCTGCGGCAGCTACGCCCACACCAAGCTGACCCGCTACCTGCTGCGCGTCACGCGGGACGGCAAGTACGGCGACAGCATGGAGCGGGTGGTCTACAACACCGTGCTGGGCGCCAAGGATCTGCAGCCAGACGGACACTCGTTCTATTACTCGGATTACAGCAACTCGGGAACCAAGTTTTACCACGATGATCGCTGGCCGTGCTGCGCGGGGACGCTGCCGCAGGTAGCGGCAGACTACCGCATCCTCAGCTACTTCCACGATGGTGACGCGGTGTACGTGAATCTCTATCTGCCGTCCACTCTGAAATGGACCAACAGCCACGGCGCGCATGTGGAACTGGTGCAGTCGGGAGGGTATCCTCTGGACGGGAATGTCCAGGTGGTGGTGAAGACTTCGAAGGCTTCGGACTTTGCGTTGAAGATGCGCATTCCCGCGTGGGCGAGCGAGCTCGAGGGGGACCTGGTGCATCTTCCCCAGATTCGCGTGAACGGGCAGCCGGTGCAGGCTCCTATTGAGCTGGGCTTTGCGAAGATTGCCCGGCGCTGGAAGGATGGGGACCGCGTCGAGCTGACGCTGCCGATGCCGATGCGGCTGGAAGCCATCGATCCGCAGCATCCGGAGACGGTGGCGCTGGTGCGCGGGCCGCTGGTGCTCTTCGCCTTGACGGAAGACGCGCCAAAGGTGAGCCGCGAGCAGCTGCTGGCGGCAAGCCGCATGCCAGGGCAGGCGGTGTGGCAGGCAAAGACGGAAGCAGGGCCGCTGCTCTTGACGCCGTTTACCGAGATTCACGAGGAGAGATACAGGACGTACCTGGCGGTGGGCTAGGGCACTTGCCGTGCGAGCGGACGCGGCTTCGCCGCAAGAGCAAGCGCAGATTCTTCGCTTCGCTCAGATTGACAAACTTCTTTGAGGACGAGCCTCGCGTCATTGCACGAGAAGAATTGTGTGGAGCGCCTACGCGCGTGCAGTAGAGTGGCAGGACGGGCTTCCGTCCTGGCCTGATTTCTGCGCGGGAGCGAACGAGTGTCTCAAGCGAAGCCGGTCGGGCACCTGTCGCGGATCCTGGGGCTGGGATTTGGCTTTGCGGTGATCTTTGGCGGGACGGTGGGGGTGGGCATCCTGCGCCTGCCGGGAACGATTGCCGGGCAGCTGCAAAACCGCTGGCTGATTTTGCTGGTGTGGGTGCTGGGCGGGGTGTATTCGCTGCTGGGGGCGATTTCGCTTTCTGAAGTGGGCGCTGCGCTGCCGCGCGCGGGCGGGTTCTACGTGTATTCGAAGCGGGCGTTTGGGCCGGCGGCGGGGTTTGCGGTGGGCTGGGCCGACTGGATGATCAACTGCACAAGCATTGCCTACGCGGTGGTGGCTGCTTCGGAATACCTGGCGTCGCTGCTGCCGGGAAGCGTGCTGCACAATCCTGCCGCTCAAACGGCGACGGCGGTGGGATTGCTGGCGATGTTTGGATTGATGCACTGGTATGGGCTACGGTTGAGCAGCGGGGTGCAGAAGCTGACGAGCTCGGCGACCGCGATTACCTTCATTGCGCTGGCTGTGGCGTGTTTGCTGCATGGGTCTGCGACGACGGGATCCGCTGCAGCTGCGACGCCCGTGCATTCGGCAAACCTGGTGGGCGTGCTGGCGCGGGTGATCCTGATCTTGCCGGCCATTGTGGTTGCCTTCGACGGATGGTACGAGGCGATTTACTTCACCGAGGAAGATACCAATGCCGCGAAACACCTGCCTCGGGCGATGATTGGCGGGGTGCTGATGATCACCTCGCTCTACCTGCTCATGAACGTGGCGTTCCTGCACGTGTTGAGCATTCCCGAACTGGGGCAATCGAAGCTGGCGGCGGCGGATGCGGCGCGCGTGGTCTTCCCGGCGTTGGGAGGTTCGCGAGAATGGAGCGGGACGTTTGTGACGGTGCTGTCGATGCTCACGCTGCTCAGCCTCACCAATGCGCTGCTGCTGGGGGCGACGCGGATCCTGTTTGCGGTTGGGCGCGACGGGCTGATTGGCGCCACGGCGCGGGTTTCATCAAGCGGCACGCCGCGGACTGCGATGGTGTTCACGGCAGGGATGGCCGCGGCGCTGGTGCTGAGCGGGCGGTTTGACGATATCGTGGCGGTGGCGGCAATCCTGATGGCAACGGCATATTGCGTCAACTACACGGCGGTGATTGTTCTGCGTGTGCGTGAGCCGCAGATGCCGAGGCCGTTTCGGGCCTGGGGATATCCGTGGACGACAGGACTAGTGCTGCTGGGATCGCTGGCGTTTCTAATGACGGATATCTGGGGTGATCCAACCAGCGGATGGAAGGCGGTGGTGCTGCTGGGAGTGGCGCTGCCGGTGTACTGGTGGTTGACGGGGAACAAGGGACGAGGGACGAAGGACGAAGAAAAACTGTATGAGACGAAGTGATCGTGGAATCACTGGTCTCAGAGGCGAGACCGGGGGCACCCGGTTCGTTCAAGAATTGAACTTTAGGGCCGTAGCCGGTAGTTAGAAAGGTGGTTGATTTGTTCAGGCAGGCGATTGTGCGGGAGCCGGGGAGCAATTTCGATGAGGGGCTGACTTCGGTCTCGGTGGGGATTCCGGTGCTGGAGCGAGTGCTGGGGCAGTGGGAGGAATATTGCGCGGCGCTCGAGGATTGCGGGTTGTTTTTGACGCGGCTTGAGCCCGACCTGGCGCATCCGGACTCGACGTTTGTCGAAGACGCTGCGGTGCTGACAGAGCATGGGGCGATGCTGACGCGGCCGGGCGCGGCGAGCCGGCTGGGCGAAGTCGCGGCGATTACACCGACGGTGCGCAGGTTTTATCCCGAGGCCGAGGAGATCGCTGCTCCGGGGACGCTGGATGGGGGAGATATCTGCGAAGCGGGGCGGCACTTCTTCCTGGGGCTGTCTCACCGCACCAACGAGGAAGGGGCGCGGCAGCTGGCGGCGCACCTGCTCAAGGAGGGATTTAGTTCGTCGACCGTCGATGTGCGCGGGATGACGTCGATCCTTCACTTAAAGAGCGGGATCTCCTACATCGGGCGGCCCGAAGACGGGTCGGCGGAGGGCGGAACGCTGGTTGTGATGGAGGAGATGGCGGACTGGCCTGAGTTTGCCGGATATGACTTGTTGCGGGTTTCGGCGGAGGAGAGCTACGGGGCGAATTGCGTGCGCGTGAATGGCCGCGTGCTGGTGGTGGCCGGGTTTCCCGGGCTGACGGAGGACCTGCAGCGGCGAGGATTCGACCCGCTGGTGCTGGAGATGAGCGAATTTCAGAAGATGGACGGCGGCCTGAGTTGCCTGTCTTTGCGGTTCTAAGGCGCCGGCCGCGAAAACGAAGAAGCGGACAGCATCGACGGTCGCAAGGATTCAACCGCAACGACCGGAGCGAACGCTATTCGCGAACGATTTTGACGAAGATACCGTCCGGTAGTTCGCCTTCGAGGATGTGGACGACGCCATTTTTCACGAATCCTTCCAGCACCTGCCGTGCAGGCGGACTCGCTTCGCGAAGCACCTGCCGTGCAGGCGGATTCGCTTCGCGACCTTGTTGCGTTGGTGACGGCTTCTCGGCGGATGCGGCACCGGGAGCACGTCGAACTGGAGGAGCTGTGGGAGTCGCGGATGGGGCCGACGCTGATGGGGTCCGGCCCATGCCGCGGTCCATGGCGTCGTTGGCCAGCTGGTCGGCTTCCTTGTTGCCGCCGCG
>CAILBQ010000573.1 GCA_903832475.1 uncultured Acidobacteriota bacterium
GAATGGGTATAGCGGCGCGGTGACGGTGAGTTGTTCGGCGCCGGCGGGGATCACCTGCACCCCGGCATCAGCGACGCCGACGGTTGGAGCCACTGTGACGGACGGGATCGCTTTCAAGGCGGCGGGCACGGTCAAGGCAGGGAAATATGCGGCGGTGGTGACGGCGACGGGCGGCGGGAGAATTCATACGGCGCAGATTCTGTTGATGACGGAGTGAGGCAGTGCGAGTGGGAACGGCTTCGATCTACGCTCTGGCTGTCTCTCACACGCACGTCTCACACTTTACTGCGTGTTCTAGCCGGGACAGCGCGGCGATACACTGAAGTTTCGGCGGGATGGCCGGGACTTTGAACCTTATTCAACAAACACAATCCAAGGCTCATGGGTTGACTGGTTCGCTGGTGGAAGCGGACTGGCCGGCGCTGACGCTGTCGGAGGTGGATGAGCTGCTGCGTGGGTATCCTCAGTGCGGCGGCGCGGTGCGCGTGGTGTCGGTGAGCCCGCGGCCGTTTTCGGCGGCGAGTGTGGTGGAAACGCTGTACGGTCGAGTGTTTGTGAAGCGGCATGCTGCTGTGGTGCGGGACTGTGACGGGCTGATGGAGGAGCATCGGCTGCTGGAGTACCTGGCGGATCGGACGCCCCTGGTCAAAGCAGCGCTGAAGGATGGCGAAGGAGAATCTGCCATCTGTCACGGCAATTGGACGTACGAGGTGCATCCGGTGGCCAAGGGGCTGGATGTGTATGAGGAGGCGCTTTCGTGGACGCCGTTTTTGTGTGTGGGACATGCGCGGGCGGCGGGGCGGGCGTTGGCAGAAGTGCATCGGGCGGCGGAAGGGTATGACGCGCCGAGGCGAAAGTCGCAGCCGCTGGTTTCGAGCTTTGCCATCTTCGGCGGGGCCTTGGCGGAGAGTGGCAGTGTGGAAGGGCTGGCTGAAGAGCCGGTAGCGCGGATGGAGGCGTATCTTTCGCAACGGCCGAGGCTGCGGGAGTATGCGGAGAAGCGGGAGTGGAGGCGATCCTTTGAGGAGCTGCTGCTGCCGTTTTGGGAAGGCTTCAGACCGTGGTTGAAAGACCTGACGTCGCTTTGGACGCATAACGACTTTCATGCTTCGAACCTCACGTGGACGGGTGCGGGGAGTGAGGCCGAGGTGTGCGGCGTGATGGATTTTGGGCTGGCGGATAGGACTACGGCGATTCACGATGTAGCGACGGCGATTGAGCGCAATTGCATTGAGTGGCTGCGGGTAGGGGATATCGATGGAACCGGGCTGGTTCACTTCGATCAGCTGGACGCGCTGCTGGGTGGGTACGAAGGAATTCGCGGGCTGGGTGCGGGAGAGAGGCAGGCGCTGGTGGCGCTGCTGCCGCTGGTGCACTGCGAGTTTGCGCTCTCGGAGACGGATTATTTCCTGAGTGTGCTGGGGTCGGAAGAGAAGGCGCAGTTGGGGTATGAGGGATATTTCCTGGGGCATGCGGAGTGGTTTCTTAGCGCTGCCGGACAGCAGCTGCTGGACCATTTGCAGCGGTGGGCGGAGGGCGAACGCGTGGACTTGCTTGCGGGCGGCGGTGAGCGGTGATGGCCCCTGCTGCGCACGCTTTTCTGTGGCTGAACGAGCACTGGTTTGAACTGCTGGCAGCGTCGATCAGCCTGGTGGATGTCTGGCTGTCGACCAAACGAAGCATGATTTCGTGGCCGGTGACGATTTTGGCGAGCTTGCTGTATGCGGAGCAGTTTCGCGAAAGCCGGTTGTATTCCGACATGCTGCTGCAGGGGATTTTTGTGGTGCTAGCGGTGTATGGATGGTGGCACTGGTGGCGGGGTCTCAAGGCGGAGGGCGCGGTGCGCGTGGTGACGCCGCGGGTGGCGCTTCTGGTGCGGGACATGGGCGTTGGTGTGGTGGCGAGCCTGGCTCTGGGGTGGTGGATGAAACAGCATACTGACGCTTCCCTGCCCTGGCTCGATGCGGCCTTGACGGGGGCCAGCCTGGTGGGAACTTGGTGGGGCGCGCAGAAATACATCGCCAACTGGTGGCTGTGGATTGCGGTGGACGTGATCTATGTCGGCGAGTACGTGTACAAGGGACTGGAGGTGACAGCGGTGTTGTATGGACTGTTTGTACCGCTGGCGGTGCTGGGGCTTTGGCAGTGGACGCGGGCGCGGCGCGCGCAGGCGGCCATGCAAGAGGTCGAGGCGGCTTGAGGCTGGAACAAGTGTCGGGCGAAGTGGCGCGGGCGCGGGTGGGAATTTTTCCTCTGCATTTTCGCAGGTCGTTTTCGCTGCATCGGATGGGGCCTTATGACCGGACGGTGTATCTTTCGGACGACTGTTTTCGCAAGGCGTTTTTCTTTGACGGTGTTGCGGCGACGGTGGAGGTATGCCGCGATGGGGATGCGCTGCAGGTGAGCGTGTTTGGAGAACGGCCCGAGGCTCTGCTGACTGAGGTGCTGCGCGGGTTTTCGCAGAGCGATTTGTATGCCGAGTTTGCTACAGAGGATTCGGGGATTCTGCGGCTGCATCGCCGGCTGACGGGATTGCGAATTCTTCGCGTGCCGTGGCTTTATGACACGACCTGCGGGCTGATCCTGCAGCAGCGGATTCGGAGTGTGGATGCGTTTCGGGACTGGCGGCGGCTGACGCAGCGGTATGTGTCGGATGCTCCGCTGGGGCTGCGGGTATTTCCAGCGGCGGAGGTGCTGGCGCGGGTGCCGCTGCATGAGCTGGAGGGGATGGGGATCGATCAGCAGCGGGGGCGGACACTGCTGCGGTTTGCCAACGAGATGCGGTTTGTGAGGTTCGATACGGGCATGAGCTTTGCGGATCTGCGGCGATGCCTGGGTGGGGTTGCGGGCATTGGAGGATGGACGGTGGAGTCGGTGATGGGGCTAAGCGGGGGCGATGTGGATGCGGTGATTCCCGGGGATCTGCATTTGCCGCGGGCGGTCTGCTATGCGCTGGCGGGGGAGATGCAGTGGAGCGACGAGCGAATGTTGGAGCTGCTCGAGCCGTTTCGCGGGCATCGGTACCGGGTGATCCGGCTGCTGTATGCCTCAGGGCTGGATGTGCCGTGGTGAGGGCTTAAGGTGTGGGCAGGTAGGCAATGTTCAGTTGAATTGCCATTTGCGCCAAGCGCTTGTCGTTCGTCCAAAAAAGCGCGTCATTGAGAAAGGCGGAAGCCAGCAGTTGCAAGTCGATGTAACCCGCCCCCCTTCCAAAAAACTGATGCATCTCCAGAAAGAAAAGAACCTCATCGTGCTGGGCTTCGGGCATCAGGGGCAAATCGCGCAGGAATTCGAGATACGACGTTCGATCCGGAAGGGAGCCACAGGCTAGCTCTCCTATTA
>CAILBQ010000574.1 GCA_903832475.1 uncultured Acidobacteriota bacterium
CGGACAAGGCCGTCGCCGACAAGCGCTGACCGCCGCATCGCTGCGGATCTTCGGACACGCCTTTAAGAGGCGTTGTCATTCTGAAACAAAGTGAAGGATCTGCGGTTGCTCTTATATCTGTCATCCTGCGTGCAGCCCGGGAACCTCTTTTTTATCCCTCATGGCCTTCTTTAACCGGCATGCATCTCACCTTCAGTGCGGACATTCTTCCGTCCTCTCGGCACAGGTGACCCTCCCGATGCTGGTACCCGCTCCCCTTCGCGAGTTCTTCCGCTGCAAGGTCCTTCGCCCGCTCTTGCGTCAGCTCCGCGGCGGCGTCACCCCGCGCCGCATTGCATGGAGCCTCGCTCTGGGCATCGTCGTCGGCATCAACCCCTCGGTTGGCATTACCACCGTCCTGGTAGTCCTCCTGGCATGGGCCTTCGGCCTCAACCAGGTCGCCTCCCAGGTCGGACTTCACGCGGCGGCGCCCATTCATCTGCTTCTCTTCATCCCCTTCATCCAACTGGGAGTCCATCTCTTCCACACGCGCCAGCTCCCCATGAACATGCGCCAGATCGAGCACCTGAGCCACCACCCTCTCCGCTTGTTCCGCGCAATCTGGCAGTGGGAGTGGCATGCCTTGATCGTATGGGGCGTCGTGGCAGCCATTGCCATGCCGCTGCTCGCCCTCTACATCCGGCGGGCTCTGGTTCTGCTTCTTCGTCGTAACCGGATGCTGTTGCGCGCCTCATCCCGCTAGCTGCCCTATGAGTCGCCAACAAGATCGCTTCCAGTCGGGATCAACGAGGAAGCGCAGCGGTCTCGCGCTACGGGATCTTGGAGCATTCCTGTAAGATCAGGCATCCAACACAATGCAGGACAGTGGGGCTGAATCGTGGCAGTCAAGGTGGCAAAAGCAAAAGAGAAGCATGAGAAACTGCCTGCGCTCCTGCCCTCTCAGCGCATGGCCATCCTCAAAGCACTCAGCGACCCGCGCCGCCTTGAAATCATCGAGCGCCTCAGCCAATGCCCGCGATGCACAGCCTGCTCTGACCTCCGCGAATGTCTCCCCATCAGCGCCGCCACCCTGTCGCACCATCTGAAGGAACTGGAAACCGCCGGTCTCATCTCCATCGAGCGGCAGGGCAAGTTCGCCAACCTGACTCTTCGCCGCGATGTGTGGCAGGCCTTCCTCGAAAGCCTGCAGCGCCTCTAAGGTAGATTCCCCTTCATCGAATAAATTTCTCAGCAACCGATGAATCTTCCACATTTCCGCTACATCAATTAGACGGTTATCGAAATGTCAAAGCGAGACAAGCAAAGTCAGTTCGATGCAAGGAGAGACACAATGAGCAAACTTCAAGGAAAAGTAGCACTCGTCACCGGCGCATCCAAAGGGATAGGCGCCTCTATCGCCAAGGAACTCGCAGCCAACGGCGCGGCAGTCGCCGTCAACTACTCGAGCAGCGCTGAGGGCGCTAACAAGGTCGTCGCCGAGATCAAGGCCGCTGGCGGAAACGCCATCGCTGTGCAGGCCAACGTCGCCGATCCCGCCACGATTCCCGGCCTCATCGCCACCGTCGTCAAAGAGCTCGGCCCCATCGACGTCCTCGTCAACAACGCCGGCGTCTACGAGTTCAGTCCACTCGAAGCAATCACCCCAGACCACTTCCACAAGCAGTTCAACCTCAACGTGTTGGGTCTGCTCCTCACCACCCAGGCAGCGGTCGCCAGCTTCGCCAAGACCGGCGGCAGCATCATCAACATCGGCTCCGTCGTCGGCCAGATGGCCGCTCCGCAAGGTTCCGTCTATAGCGCCACCAAGGGCGCCGTTGATTCCATCACCGTCTCCCTCTCCAAGGAACTGGGACCGCGCGGCATCCGCGTCAACTCGCTCAACCCTGGCCTGATTATCACCGAGGGCGCCCACAGCGCGGGCATCGTCGGCAGCGACTTTGAAACCAACGCAGTCGCCGGAACTCCACTTGGCCGTGCCGGTCAGCCCAAAGACGTGGCGACTGTGGCAGCCTTCCTCGCCTCCGATGACGCGGCTTGGCTCACCGGCCAGACCATCTACGCCTCCGGTGGCTTCCGCATGTAATTGAGAATCACCCCGAAATCAAAACACCCACGCTCCTCAGAACGTGGGTGTCTCTGTTTGAGCCGAAATCAGCCCCGCTCCGCCGCCAGCAGCGACCGCTTCCGCTCCACGCCCCACCGATATCCCGTCAGCGATCCAGACACGCCCACCACCCGGTGGCACGGCACCAGCACCGACACGCGATTCGTTGCGCAAGCCCGCGCCACCGCCCGAGTCGAAGAGGGAATCCCCATCTCCGCCGCGAGTTGGCTGTACGTTCGCGTCTCTCCCGCAGGAATCTCCTGCAGAGCCTTCCACACCCGCAGTTGAAATGCAGTCCCGCGCAGATCAAGCGGCAAATTCACCGGCTGCGCCGAGCCGGCCAGGCCGTCCACAATTTTGCTCACTGTGCCGGTCAGCTCCGCATGGGCCACCAGCTCCGCCGCCGGAAACTCCTCCTTCAGCGAAGCCTCCGCCTCGGCGGCTGACTCCGCAATCGCCAGCCAGCAGATGCCGCGCTCCGTTGCGCCCACGATCATCCAGCCAAGCTCCTGCGCGTCCGCCACCGCATACCGGATCGTCTCCCCGCGGCCGCCCTCTACAAACCTGCTTGGTGTCATGCCTAGAGTCGTCTGCTCATACGCCCGGCTTGACGAGCTATAGCCCGCTTCGTAAATGGCTTCGGTCACGGTTTTCCCCTTCTGCAGCTGATTGCGTAACTCGATGGCCCTGAGGGAACGCTGATACTGCGCCGGCGTCGCCCCCATAGCCTGTTTGAACACACGCTGCGCCGTGAACGGGCTCAGCTTGACGCGCCGCCCCAACTCGGCCAGCGTTACCACGCGATCCACATTGGCCGCCAAGTGCGCACACATGCGCGCCACCGCCGACGGCGCTACCGGCAACTCCGGCTTGCACCGCTGACAGGCGCGGAACCCCTGCTCCTGCGCCTCTTCCGTCGACTTGAAAAACCGGGTGTTGGAGCGCAGCGGCGGCCGGCTCACACACCCCGGCCGGCAGAACACGCCGGTCGTGGTCACCGCGTAGATAAACTTGGCTTCGCTGTCGCGCGCCACCAGCTGCTGCCAGGCCTGTTCTTCCCAGGCATCGCTTTGGGCCGGTTGGCTGCCTCGACTCGGGCTTTGATTCCTAAGAATGGACTTCATCGGCATGGCGGGCGGAATGAGGAAGATCTCTGTATTTATCATAGAGATATCCTGCGCTTGATTTCGGTCGCAAACACTCCGCATCTTGCGCCCAATTCCCGCGGCCCACAAGAATTGTCATCCTGAGCAAGTTTGTTATCCAAACCGGATTTGTCATCCTGAGCGAAGCGAAGGATCTGCGGTTGCCCTTGCCTTTGCCTTTTGTTATCCTTCCCAAGGGAATCCGATTCCAATTTTATTATCGCTTCAGCGCCCAACTTAGACATCCGCACGGCGTCCGACACGGCTGGAGTCCCCGACCAGCGGGAGGTCCGCCGAAGGCGTCCGCCTGTACGGCAGGTACCTCGCACGGCAGTTGCCTATTCGTCCAGCTTCTTCACCACGAGCTCGTTCAGCAGCGCCGGGTTTGCCTGCCCCTTCGAAGCCCGCATCACCTGCCCCACAAAGAACGCGGCCACCGTCTTCTTGCCCCCGCGATACTGCGCCACCTGCGCCGGATTGGCTGCAATCACCTGGTCGATCATCGCTTCAATGGCGCTTGAATCCGTGATCTGCTGCGGCTTCTCGCGTTCGTAGACAGCAGGGAAGTCCTCGCTCTTTTCAAAGCAGACATCGAACAGCCCTTTCAGTTGCTTCGAGCTGATCTTCCCGTCCTCAATCAGATCCGCCGCCAGCACCAACCCAGGCAGCGTAATCGGAGACTGATCGAGCTCAATCCCCGCCGCCTTCAGCCGCCCGCCCAGCTCGCTCAACAGCAAATTCGCCAGGCGTCGCGGACTCTTCGCCGTCTTGGCCGCCGCCTCAAACCGGTCGGCAAACGACTGCTCGGCGGTGAGCGTCTGCGCATCCTGCTCGTTCAACTCGTACTCGGCAATCATCCGCTTGCGCCTCGCCTCGGGCAGCTCCGGCATGGTCGCCGCAATCTCCGCCTGCCACGCCGCGGAAACAATCAGCGGCGGCAAATCCGGCTCAGGAAAATAGCGATAATCATGCGCCTGTTCCTTCGAACGCATCGAATACGTCCTGCCCTCCGCCTGGTTCCAAAGCCGCGTCTCCTGGATCACGCGCCCGCCCGCCTCGACCACCTCAATCTGCCGCTCGATCTCGTACTCCAGCGCCGACCGGATGTAGCGGAAGCTGTTCACATTCTTCACTTCCACCTTGGTGCCAAACTTCTCCGCGCCCACCGGCATCACGCTCACATTGGCGTCGCACCGCAAGGAACCTTCTTCCATGTTGCAGTCCGAGACCCGCGCATATAGCAGGATCTCCTTCAGCCGAGTCAGGTACTCGTACGCCTCGTCCGGCGTACGCAGATCGGGCTCGGAAACAATCTCCACCAGCGGCGTTCCGCAGCGATTCAAATCCACATACGTCCGCATCGCCGAATCCGGAAACCCATCATGAATGCTCTTGCCCGCGTCCTCTTCCATGTGCGCGCGCGTGATCCCGATCCGCTTCATCGTCCCGGCGGCTGTCGGCACATCGATCCAGCCATGCTCGGCAATGGGCTTGTCGAATTGCGAAATCTGATAGCCCTTCGGCGAGTCGGGATAGAAGTAGTTCTTGCGCGCAAAAATTGACCGCTCGCGAATGGTGCAGTTCAGCGCCAGCCCCGTCAGCGTGGCAAACTCCACCGCTCGCCGATTCAACACCGGCAGCGCCCCCGGCAACCCCAGGCAGACCGGGCACACATTGGTATTCGGAGCCGAGCCAAAATGATTGGCACAGCCGCAAAAGGCCTTGGTCTCGGTAAGAAGCTGCACGTGCACTTCAAGGCCGATAACCGGCTGATACTTGGCGAGGATGGCGGGTGAAAGTCCAACTGTAGCGCTCATGATTGACTCCGATTTTATCGCGGCGAGCCTCTTCGATGCCGCTCCTTGGCGCGGCGTCTTCATTTCAACTGGTTGTTGTCTTCCAGACCTCGAGAAGCTGAACAACGTCATCCTCGAACTTGACGGTTACGAAGTTCGCCGAGGTGTACGACGCTCCGTCGACCAATTTGGAATGTTCGTGTTCAAAAAAGACAAACTTTCCGCGCTGATTGGTTGGCTTACCCAAATTCTCGCGGACTTTGGTCCTCGTCATTCTGAGCCTTAGTTCATGAGGTACCGTGATCGCCAAACCTGTCGGTAGCAGCCTACACCGGCGATCAGGCCTTTGCTTTGCGCCCACGCGGCTCCATGCAAAGCCGCCCACCGTCCCATCGTCTATTTCGGAGCTTTCCAGCCAAAGTACCGAGACACCTTCTGCTGTTTTCTCTACATAGCAGAGCCACTCCAAATAGTCACCTGCACTACCGCTTTGACCAAGTTGTCCTCCGAATCGGGACTGCAAACTTATTAGTTTGGTCTTTTCA
>CAILBQ010000575.1 GCA_903832475.1 uncultured Acidobacteriota bacterium
CGGAAACGGCCCATCCCCCGCCCGCGATGCCGAGAATCAGAAGAGCGCCGGCGACCACCGCCCTGCCTCTCTTCTTCCCGTTGCGCCTTGTGTTTCCCTGGTACGGCCTCAAAAAGTACTTCATTTCGCGTGTCTCCCGCGTTTGCTCGACCTTGATGTCTGCTGTCCCACCCACACTCTTCTGACGGTGCGATGTTGGGAACGTGAGTCAGTCTAATCCCCGATGGATACGATTCCAACCCCAAACTGAAACAGAACGATTCAGAATTCCCGAAACGCGCTACTGCACTTCCGAAACCCGGCGCAACACCACCCGCGAAGCGTTCCGGATATTCGAATTCTGATCGGAAAGCGCCACCGTTGACAAGACCTGTCGCACGCTGGTGTCCGCTTCCACCGGTTGCAGCATGCTGATCGCCGCCGAACGCACCTTGGCGTCGGGATCATTCAGCAGCGCTTCCAATACAGCGTTGCGCACATCCATGTCCTCGGCCACGTAGGGCTGCAGGCCGCCCAGCGCTTTCTGGCGAACCGCCGCGCTGCGGTCGTACCGCAAGGCCACCATCAGGGCATCGCGAATGCTCGCACCCTGCGCGCCGGGCCCCTGGCATCCATGCCCGGACTTGCACTCCGCCGCCAGCAGCTCGATGGAGTTGTCCCGCACCGCCGGCGTCGTCCCATTTTCCGAAGCCATCATCAACAGTTGCCGGATCTTGGGATTGTCCAGGGTGCCGTTCATGGTGCGCGGCTCAACCTGGTTGTAGGTCACTTCAATCTCATTCGAATCCGGCTTGCGCACGATTCCAGAAATCCCCGCAACCTCAGCGCCGGAAAATTCGCTCGAGGACGCACCAGGCTTCGCGTCAGCTTTCACATCGGCCGCCGCAGTCAATTTCCCGTTCGCGATCTGTCCAGAGGCCGCGCCCCGCTGGGCAAACCAGAACCCACCCATGCTGCCCAGGCCGGCGCCCGCCACCAGCAACAGGCAAGCTGCCACCGGAGCCGCCTGCAATCCCGTCGCCGTCCGCGTCATCCAGTCCGCCACGCGGTCGTACCAGCGTTTCGGCGGGATGGCATCCAGCGAATCCTCAAGGCGCCTTCGACTGCGCGCGACAAGGTTCGCATCCGGCAGCTCGACCGGGTAGGCCGCCGCCAGCGTTTTCAGCGCGAGAAGTTGTTCCTGTTCTTTGCGGCACGCGGCGCAGCCCTCTAAATGGAGCGCCAACGCGTGGTCCTGGTCATCGGGCAGCTCGCCATACGCTGCCAGCACGACCCTCTCGTGAGTCTCTGCACAATTCATGGTGTGTACGTCCTGTATGCCTCAAAAGTTTTGCTGCCTCGGAATCTTTCGAGTCGCCCGTATCAGCGCTTGCGCGCTCCCCGGCAATCTCTCCAGAATCTGTCTCTCTTCAATCACCCGCTTGCAATTCCTAACGGACTTCAGCAAGCTGGCTTCGTAACTTCTTCGTTGCCCGGAAAAGCGTATTCTTCGCCGTTTCTTCCGTCGTGTTCAACATTTCCCCAATAGTCCGCAAGCGCAGACCCTGGTAATGCTTCAGTTCAAAAACCATCCGCTCTCTCGGCGTCAGCGTGTCAAGCGCCACCTGGATTCGCGCCCCTAGCACCTTGCGGTCCAGCTCTTTGCCGGGATTTGAAAACGCCCGCTCATCCGAAACCGACGCCATCAGGTCGATCTCGTCGCCCGAGTGATCCACCACCACCGCCTGGTCCTCGCGCCGCGTCTTGCGCCTGCGCAACTGATCCAGGCAGAGATTGGTCACAATCCGGTAGATCCACGTGTAAAACGAACATTCGAATCGGAAATTGCCCAGATACCGGTAAGCCTTCAGGAACGCTTCCTGGTAAATATCCTCGGCGTCCTGCTCGCTGCCGGTCAGGTGCAGCGCCAGCCTGAGAACCTGATGCTCGTACTGCCGAACCAGGGAGTCAAACGCCGCGCGCGATCCAGCCTGCGCCTCGCGAATCAGGTCCATCTCGGTGGCGCGGGCCTGCAGACGCTCTTCGTTCGTCTCCTGCCCGTTGATCTGCCGTCGAGTTTGGCGTTCACCTGCGGCCGTCGTCGCCATACTTGGGGATTTTACGCCCAGGGCGGCCGGCCATGCTGTCACAACCGGTACAGGAAAAGGCACTGCGTCTGTCGACATTCGTCTCTTCTCCGGAGAAAAACGCGAGATTCCGCGTTCTGTATAGACGATTTCAGGATTTGTACGTGAGCGAGTCTCCATGACAAAGTACGCACGAACCCGCTCGAAGGTTTTCTTCCCAGTTGCGCCGCCAGTGTGAAGTGTGAGTGCGAAAAGCATCGGTACCGGTTTTGTTTTTCACACTCACACGGCCCCACCCACACTCACACTGCCGGGGTGCCCCATATCTCCCGGCACTTCGGGAGATATGGAGGGGCCGCCGGCCCTTTACACTAAAAACGATGACTCCCACCCTCTTCGATCCCCCCGACCGCCCCAGCTCCTCGACCGAAATGCTCATCGCCCACTGCGACGGGGGCTCCCGCGGCAACCCTGGTCCGGCCGGCTACGGCGCGGTCATCGAAGATCAGAACGGCCGCGTCCTCGCCCGTCTCTCGGAATACCTGGGCAAGCGCACCAACAACTACGCCGAATACTCCGCCCTGCTCGGCGTCCTTGCCTGGGCCATTGAAAACAAACGGCCACGCCTGCGCGTCGTCGCCGACTCCGAGCTGATGGTGAAGCAGATGCAGGGCAAGTACAAGGTCAACAGCCCTGACCTGCGCCCCCTTTGGGAAGAAGCCCGCCGCCGCGCCAACCAGCTCGAACGCTTCGAGATCGCCCACACCCTGCGCGGCGGCAACAAGGAAGCCGACCAGCTGGCCAACGACGCCATGGACCG
>CAILBQ010000576.1 GCA_903832475.1 uncultured Acidobacteriota bacterium
CCGCCGCCGCGGCGGCGCGCCGACGCTATGGGTGCCTCGCCCCATGGCAAGAGGATCCAGCAGTCTATGGTCGGGCAGCCGTTACGGGAGAACATCCTTCATGCGCACCCGCCGTCACTGCCATTTTGACGGAGTTGCTGAAAAAGCGCTCTGTTTATACCGAAGCCGGTCGAGATCGATTCCTGGATGCCGAGCAGAATGCGCGGCTGGTTGCGGATGCCGAACTGTACTATCGAATCATGTACTACGGCTCACGGGAATCCTGGAATCTGCGCGACAGCCACATGTTCGAAACTTTGAGAAACCTTCTCCGGTTTCACGGCCCGCAGAGCAAGGGGATCGTGTGGGCGCACAACTCCCACGTGGGCGATTCCGCGGCGACGGACATGGCCAAACGTGGCGAATTCAACATCGGAAACCTGTGCCGACGGGAGTTTGGGTCGGCAAGCTACTCCATCGGCTTCGGCACAGACAGCGGGACTGTCGCCGCCGCTTCCAGTTGGGATGAGCCCATGCAGGTGATGGCTGTGCGACCGGCCTTGCTCGGGAGTTATGAATTGCTCTGCCATCGTACCGGAGAGCCTGCGTTCGTGCTCCCCCTGCAACGGCTGAGTGCGGCATTACGCACCGAGCTGTTTGAGCCCCGTCTCGAACGCGCGATCGGCGTGATCTATCGCCCCGAGACGGAACGCGAAAGCCACTACTTCAGT
Organism: uncultured Acidobacteriota bacterium; assembly: GCA_903832475.1. Classification (GTDB taxonomy): domain Bacteria; phylum Acidobacteriota; class Terriglobia; order Terriglobales; family Acidobacteriaceae; genus Acidicapsa. The sequence continues at coordinate 711 of CAILBQ010000576.1, forward strand.
GCGCAACTGCCGCTGCAGTTCGATGAATACCTGTGGTTCGACACCACGACCGCGGTATCCCCGCTGCGCACCGAGGAACTGCCAGGCCTGCCGGACACCTACCCGTTCGGGACATAGCCGGACGCTCCTGCCGTGCCAATCAACGTTGCACCATTCTGATGTGCTTACATACGGAGCCGTATGAAGCTATATTAATCAATGCGTTGCGTGCTTCGCAACCGGCTTCGGGTTAATTCGCGATGGGACTCGACATTGCACGCTATCAGGCCAATCTGCAGGACGAGCTCAATGGAGCAGCGCTCTATGCGGCGCTCGCTGCTGCGGAACCGGATCCATTGCGCCGAGATCTCTTTCTGCAATTGTCGCAGGCGGAGACCAGTCATGCCCAGTTGTGGCGCGACAAACTGACTGCCGCTGGTGTTCACGGCGAGCATTTCGCACCGAATTTTCGCACACGGCTGCTTGCGAAGCTGGCGCGACGTTTCGGCCCCCGGTTCGTGCTTCCCAGCATTGCCGCCGCCGAATTCGCCGATCGCAACAAATACGCTGGTCAAAGCGATGCGCATGAAATTTCCGCTGAGGAGCGCGGTCACGCGGCGGTGATCCAGGCCGCTGCCGCTGCCGGCAGCCACGGAACTGCAACCGTAGGCGCGGATATCGAACGGGCCGAACCTTGGCATCGCGCCGCTTCGGGCAACAATCTGCGGGCAGCTGTGCTCGGCGCGAACGACGGCCTGGTGTCGAACTTTTGTCTGGTTATGGGTGTCGCAGGCGCCGGCGCGGCAAGCAAAATCGTGCTCCTGACAGGATTGGCCGGCCTAGTGGCTGGCGCATGCTCCATGGCTCTGGGCGAGTGGCTCTCTGTGACCAATGCTCGTGAACTGGCGCAGACGCAGATCGGCAAGGAAGCGGAGGAAATTGAGCAGACACCGGCCGCAGAGGAGCACGAGCTCGCATTGATCTATCAGGCCAAAGGTATGCCGAAGGAGGATGCCCAACGCGTCGCCGCGAACATCATGACGAACAAGCAAGGCGCACTGGATACATTGGCTCGAGAAGAGCTCGGTATCGACATGACCGAGCTCGGAGGCAATCCCTGGAGTGCCGCGGCCACCTCGTTCGCATTGTTCGCCGCGGGCGCCATTTTCTCGGTAGTGCCATTCTTCTGGCTGAAGGGCCATTGGGCAATCGGCGCGAGCGTGGTCGCGAGCGGGTTGGTGCTCTGCGTGGTCGGGATGCTGACTTCACTGTTCAACGGGCGGGGTGCCTGGTACTCGGCAGTCCGTCAGTTGCTATTTGGCTGTATTGCAGCGGGAGTGACGTATGGCGTCGGAGCGGCCCTAGGAACTTCGTTGTCCTGATTGCGCGCGGCATGAGCGCAATTGCCGCACGCTCGCACACGCGTACGCTACCGCACGGACGCGACAATACGTCGACTGGCATTCTCGGCGCGCTCCCCCAAATCCGCTATCAATTGTGCGTAGAGATTTAACATGACAACGACCAGAAAAGCATATTTGGTCGGGGGCGGGATCGGTTCCCTCGCAGCGGCCGCGTTCATGATTCGTGACGGCGGCATTCCCGGAGAAAACATCTCCATCTTCGAGCGCGAAGCGCGGCTGGGTGGCAGCGTCGACGCTGCCGGCGACTCGGTTAAAGGTTACTCGATGCGCGGCAGCCGCATGTTTACCTTTGACAACTACGAATGCACGTGGGATTTGTTCAAGACCATTCCCTCCTTGAGCAATGCCGGCAAGTCAGTTTATGACGAAACGGTCGATTTCAACAACTCTCACCAGACGCATGCCCGGGCTCGGTTGGTTGATCACCAGCGCGGCATCGTTCCGGTCCACTCCATGGGTTTTTCGATGCATGACCGTGAGAGCCTGCTGAAGCTGATGCGCGTGGAGGAGGAGTCGCTGGCAAGAAACAGAATAAGCGATTGTTTCGCGCCTGAGTTCTTTGCAACTGAATTTTGGCTCATATGGGCCACCACTTTCGCATTCGAGCCTTGGCATAGTGCGGCGGAACTTAGGCGGTACCTGCACCGCTTCATGCTGTCGTTTTCCGAGGTTGACACCATGGCACCGCTCAAGCACACGATTTACAACCAATACGATTCCATGGTGCTGCCGCTGAAGACCTGGTTGACGGCTCGTGGCGTCCATTTCCGGATGAATTGCAATGTCACGGAATTCGACCATAAATACGAAGACGGCATGTTCGTGGTCACTGGGATTACTTATCAGCAACTCGGTAAGGCTGAGAAAACGCCCGTGAATGCCGGTGATCTCGTTTTTCTGCAGAACGGCTCCATGACCGACGCATCCACTATCGGTTCGATGACCGAACCGCCCGAACAGCGGGTCAAGAGCAGCAGCGGGGGCTGGTCCCTCTGGGAATCACTCGCGAACGGCCGAACTCAGTTTGGCAACCCGGCGGTGTTCAATAGCTGTGTGGCCCTGTCCTGGTGGGGGTCCTTCAGCGTGACATTGCAGGACACCGCATTCTTTGATGCCATGCGTGCATTCTCTGGCAATGAAGCCGGGCTTGGCGGGATTATTACGTTCAAGGATTCGAACTGGCTTTTGACAATCGACATCTACAATCAGCCATATTTCTTGAATCAAAGCCCAAGTACACAGGTGTTCTGGGGGTATTCCCTGTTCGGGGATCGGATCGGCAATTTCGTCGCAAAACCGATGGCCGAGTGCACGGGGGCCGACATCTTAAAGGAACTGTGCGGCCACCTACGCTTCGATCCCGATGTCTTCAACTCCGCCAATTGCATCCCTTGCCGGATGCCCTACATCACCAGCATGTTCATGCCGCGACTTGCGAGCGACCGACCTCTTCCGGTTCCCCCGAACTCAAAAAACCTCGGCTTCATCAGTCAGTTCGTCGAGATTCCGGAGGATGTGGTGTTCACGGTGGAGTATTCCATCCGGGCGGCGCAGATGGCGGTCTACCAACTGCTCAACATCAAGCGCTCAATCCCCGCAGTTACGCCGCACGACAAGGCATTCAAGACAAAGCTGGAAGCCGTGATGAAGGCGTTCGCATGACCGCCCGGCAACTCAATAACGGCTCCATAGAGGGTTTCGCATGAGAAATTACGATCGTATCAACGCGCCACCGCCGGATCGGATCGCCGACAAGCACGCCCATATCGTGGGCGGCGGAATCGCCGGCCTCTCCGCTGCCGCATTCCTGGTGACCGACGCCAGCATGCCGGCGGATCAGGTAACGATCTATGAGACGTTGCCCTTGATGGGTGGATCCATGGACGCAGCGGGGAATCCCAAAAGCGGCTATACCAGCCGTGGCGAACGAGAACTCGAGGCCTATATGGAGTGCCTCTGGTATCTGTGCAGCAAGGTGCCCTCCCTTAAAATCCCTGGCCTCACGATACTCGATGAGACCCACCAGGCCAATGTCCGAGAGCCGATCAACTCGCACTTCCGGCTCATGGAAAAACAGGGAAGGCGCTACGACTATTCCGGCCCGCTGATGTCCGCCCATGACGCCAAGAGAATGTTGGAGCTTCAGCTCACCCCGGAAAGCGAACTCGAGATGAAGACTCCTGCGGACTGGTTCAGCCCGGAGTTCGTCCATTCGGTGTTCTGGCTTTGCTGGAGTTCGATGCTCGCATTTCGCGACTATCATTCGCTGATTGAGGTTCGGCGCTACATCATGAGGTTCATGATGAACGATCATGGGATGACTCACCTGAGGGGCATTCTGCACACCGAATTCAACGAATACGACTCTCTCATCAAGCCAATTCATGTTTGGCTCAAGTCCCTTGGCGTCCGATTTCGTCCGGGAACGACCGTCACGGACATTGCAACGCATGATATCGGGGCCGAGACGCTCGCAACCGCGCTGACGATCAGCGATGCCACGGGTGTTCAACGCGTGGCCCTCTCGCGCGACGACCTGGTGTTCTTCACGAATGGCTCACTCACTCAGAACGCGACCATGGGGGATACGCATCGGGCACCGGAATTGGACCGGGAGACGGCGAATCGCGGCTGCTTCACGGTGTGGGAACACTTGGCGGCGCGCGATCCGAAATTCGGCCGCCCGGCCACGTTCGTTTCCGACATCGAGAAGTCCAATTGGATGAGCTTCTTTCCCACCATCACGGGGGACCCAACCTTTTTTGAGTACCTTGAGAAGAAAACTGGCGACAAGGCCGGCACGGGCGGAGCGATCACGATCGTCGATTCGACCTGGAAGATCAGCTTCGTGCTCTATGGGCGCTATTTCCCGGATCAACCGGCAGACGTCAATGTATTCTGGGGCGATGGTCAATGCAGCGACAAGAAGGGCGATTTCATCAAGAAAACCATGCGCGAGTGCACGGGGGTGGAAATTTTCTCGGAGCTCCTCTATCACTGCGGACTCGAAGACAAGATCCCCGGAATACTGGCCCACACCACAGTCTCCACTTCCATGATGCCTTACATCACGAGCCAGTTCATGCCGCGCCGGATCAGCGACCGCCCGAAGGTCGTACCAGCCGGATGCGTCAATCTGGCGTTCATCGGGCAGTTTGTCGAGTTGCCAGGCGATGCAGTCTTTACCGTGGAGACCTCGGTTCGGACTGCGATGATGGCCGTTTGGGGTCTAACGGGATTGAACAAGCCAATGGTTCCGATGCACGAACCGGTTTATGACCTTCGAGTGATCGTATCCTCTCTCAAGGCAACGCTCGGCATCGAGGCGATCACGCCCCAAAACCTCAAGGCGATCGCAGATTCCAGTCCACCGCTGCCCGCTCTGCTCGCCTTCGTCAATGCCTTGCCGCTACCTGGGCCCTAAGCGCCGGCGGGCGTCAGGGCGTCAAAGGGGCGACGGTCGGTCGTCGCGAGTCGAGGGCGAGTCGTTTGGCAGCAAATGCGTCCCGCAGGCGCCGCTCGCCCATGCATGGCGCGACGGCATCGTGGGTGCCGACATAGATCATCCAGTTCAGGATCGCCGCCGAGCGACGCAGTCTAAGTGATAGCCTACCCGTGGCTCCGGCGAGGGCGGCCAGGGCTCGGAGCAAGCCGACCGGAATCCGCCGGATGCGAAGTTGCTCCTTCCTCCCCAGACTCGCGGCGGCCAGGCGGCCGATGTCGCGGAAGGTCATGATGTCCGGGCCGCCGACCGGTATCTCCAGGTCCTTAAGGGTCGGCGCTTCGAGCTGGCGGCAGATCAAATCAGCCACGTCATGCCCATCGATGGGGTTGATCCGATGCGATCCGTCTCCAATCTCCGTGTAGCGGTTACTCTTGGCAACTGACTCGAACGCCCGGTCGGTGAGGTCGCTGAAGTAGGCGGTGGGCCGGATGACGGTGAGCCTGGCGCCGGCGGCCCCGCATGCAAGTCGGATTGCATCCACGGCCTGTTCCTTGGCTTCACTGAACTCCGAGTAGCGGCGCGACGCGGGGCCCTCGAATGTGGCGACAAGAACCACGTGGCGCACCCCGAACGCCAGAGCCGCCACGCCGAACCGTATGTTCGCGTCCCGGTCTATCGCCCAAAAGTCATTGGCTGGATCCATCCCGGTATTGCGCGACGCCATGCAGGATATGGCGACATCCGCATCAACGAGCGCACTTTCGTACGGCTCATCGCGACCGGCATCGACTGCAACGACCGTTGACCCGAGCGTGATCAGGGTGCGCAGCGCGGGACTGCTGACGTGATTGCGCACGATCGCGGTCACCGGCATGCCGCGGAACCGTAATGCGGCCACGACCCGCGTTCCAAGGTAGCCGGTGGCTCCTGCTACGCTGACGCGCATGCATTCACGGGTGGTGGACACCGATGGGGCGCAGCGTGTACACCGGCAGGAACGGGAACAGGACCGGTACCGTCTTGCGGTAGGTTGCATAGGCGCCGTCAGCCGCATATTGATCCGCTTGTTCACCCTCCAGGCGACGCGTAGCGCCGATCATGATTCCGAGAATGCACGCCAACCCTAGGGTGCACAAACTCCACTCGAGCCAACCCTGGTAGGCGGTCGTCGCAGAGATCCAGAGCCCAGTCCAGAACAGCATTTCCCCGAGGTAGTTGGGGCAGCGGACGATGCGGTAGAGTCCAGTGTTGCAAAAGCGCTTGGGATGTGCCGCCTTGAACCGAGACTTCTGCCAGTCCGCGGCCGATTCGAGCCCGAGGCCGATGGCCATCAGTGCAATGCCATAGAGCAGCGATCCCTGCGGCAAACCAGCGGCCTGCGCGGACAAGGTCACGAAGGTCGGGAGCGCCATCATGACGTAGAGGGCCGCGACCCCTATCCACATGCCAATTTTCGCCAAAGTCCCTGGGCGGCTCCGCTTCGCTCCCTGGATCGCTTCGCGGTCCTGAAATCCTCGATCCCGATTACGCAGCGACAAATAGCTGCCGAGCCGGATTCCGTAGGTGAGGAGCAGCAGCACTTGAATGAGTGGCCACCCCGCAATCGATGCCGAGTAGAGGGCGGCGGCAGCCACGGCCTGGACCGCGATTGATGCAGCATAACTCAGGCTCACGAAATAAACGACGCGAAAGAATCCCAGCGTCGAACACACCAGGCAGATGCCAAACGCGAGCGCGAGGTACTGCAAGTCGATCAGCCGCCCTGCCTCGCGGCACGCACAGCGAGCCCCCGTCTCTGGATCGCCATCGCGAGCAACGCGGAACCCCCGAAAATCAAGTTGATGCCAAGCAGCAGTCCGATGGCCCAGATGGAGGTACCCGGGAGCCCGGTGAGTATCAACGCGGCCAAACCCAAGTCGATTAGGCCGCTTGCAAACATCCAGCGCCAGCTCGCCGTTTGATTGCGTCGATGAGCTAGCGCAAACATGATCGACGCAAATCCTTCTAGGAGAAAGAACAAGATCAGGATCACGGTCAGCGACACCGCGCCGCTGAGCGGCCACCGCAGTAGCACCACTCCGGCGGTAATCGCCACAATTGCCGAGACCAATGACCAGACAAATCCCGCGGAGCGGCGATTGTATAGTGTTGTCACCCCGCCGATGATGCCACTGAGCAGCAAGAGCCAGCCGACGAATATCTCGAAGGCGAGCGTGGCGATCGTCGGTAAGGCGATCGCGGTGATGCCGAGAAGTACCAACGCCACCCCTTCAACGACGAAGAGCCAGCGGTGCGAGCTCAATGGGCTGTCCGCTCGTTGAGCCAGGCCGCCAGTTGGGTTCATGCTGCCTACAGTCTTCATATCAATTTCCCGTATGTTCCGGAATGCTGGGAGCGCCGTCCTCGTTCCAATTCCCTCATGTTGCCCTCCCAGGGGCCTGCCATGGAGATGTCACCAAGGTAGGATAATCGGCGCCGACAAGCGCGACTGTCTGGCAACGTACATGGGGTAGATGATTGTGTCTTCACTCCAGGCAATGCGGGCCATCGAACCGACCATCCGCCATCTCCAGCGCAACATGCCAGCCATTGTTCAACTGGAGGGAAGAATCCATGTCAATTGGTAATGACTCTGCTTCAAGCCAGGACTCCGCGCGCCGCGCCCAGCGCACAGACCGTGCTTCGGTTATGACGGAGGCGCTCGGATCCGGGAATGATCCGCTCGGCAGCGAGGAGATCGACGCGCAGATCCGTTGGTTCTTTGAAAATGCGCTGGAGCGGACGCCGCCGCGCCGATGACGCGTAGAGAGCCTATAACGGGCGTTCTAGGCGGATCGACTCGGTCGCGGTTCGATTCGGAAGAAGCCGCACATGCTCCCTCCGTACCACCTAGTAGCATTCTGAGGTCCGCTTTTCGAGCCGAGGGCGATCTAACATGGTGATGAGGCCGCGCTGATAGTGGAGGATGCCTGCAACGTTGTAATTTGCCGGCAGCTTCCGCTACGCCTCCTCGTCGGACGCCAAGCATATTGGCGACGAGTTCCTGCGTCATGAGGAGTTCATTGCCATGCAGCCGATCGAGACTAATCAAGAGCCATCGACAGAGCCGTTGGTCCAAAAAGTGACGCCGGTTGCATGCCGCGGTCTGCGTCATCTGCGTGATCAATGCCTGGGTATACCGCAGCATGGGGTGAAGGACTGGCAGTGCGAGTTGGAACTCGTGTTTCGTGAATTGCGCATCCATTAGCAGCGCCCGGCACTCTGCACGACCGCACGGCTCGGGGTGGTGTCGCCACCCATGATCAGCGCAAATTCCACCATCCCCTCGCTACCAACGATGGAAAGCTCGGCGGGCGCCCCGTTCTCCAACACATAGAGCAATGAGACCATCGACGTCAGGGGAAAGTAGACCGACTGCGATTGCTTTTGCGCCTCGCGCAAGTTCACGCACTGTAATAGCTTGAAGTGCAGGGCGGCGTCGGTTTAAAACGAAGTGCCGCCGACGGAGTTATCGAACGTCGCCGGTCGATGGCCCTTGCTCCTCAGACATGGTCCCGAGCGCCTGCGGGCATGCCTGCAACCGCTCGATCGATATCGGCAGGCCGCTGACATCGGAGAATCCATAAGTACCTTCGTCGAGCTTGGCAAGTGCTCGATCGATCGTGATCAGCTGTGGACCAAGTTGACTCGACAAACTCCGGTCATTGTCTGTGATGGCGAGGTCCTGCGCTAGGTCCTCGATTTCATTGGCGTGATCTTGGTCCGCCGACAGCACCTGTCGCGCCTCCTCCGCATCGCGATCCATTGACCGTGACAGATCGGTGCGTAGCGCGACGAGCCGCTTCCTCTGGCTGGCGAGGAAAGAGGGATCGAGGGCGGGCTGGGGAGTGGTCATTTGGGGGTTTCCCTTAGGAGGGCAAGCAGCGCCTGCGCGGCGGGGCCGGACGAGGCGGGATTCTGGCCGGTGATCAACAAGCCATCGGTCATAACGTGCACCTGCCAGTCGGGCGCCTTGGAGTACTGTCCACCCGCGGCGATCAGCATGTCCTCGACGCGGAAGGGCACAATGGCGCTCAATCCGACCGCTGCCTCTTCCGTGTTCGAAAAGCCCGTCACGGATTTGCCGTGTACCAGCAACTCGCCACCCGCGGACTTTACGTGGCGCAGCGCACCGGGTGCGTGGCAGACCGCCGCGACCGGCTTGCCGGCCGCGAGCATAGCCTCGATCAGCGCAATCGATCGGGGGTCCTCGGCCAGATCCCACAACGGGCCATGCCCGCCGGGATAAAACACTGCGTCGAAGTCCCGCGCCGCAAGGGTACTAAGCGGCAGCGTGTGCGCCAACTGTGTGTTTGCGACAGCATCCGACTTGAAGCGCATGGTTGCGGCGCTTGCCGCCGCCTCCCCGTCGCTGGCCGGATCGAGCGGTGGTTGTCCGCCCTTCGGCGAGGCGAGGGTGACGCTCGCACCGGCGTCCTTGAAGACGTAGTAGGGCGCCGCGAGTTCCTCCAGCCAAAACCCCGTCTTCCGGCCGGTCGTGCCGAGTTGCTCATGTGAAGTCAGTACCACCAATACCCGCACCGCCGTCCGCCCGCAGGTCCGCAGCCAGCGCAATGCCGCGTCGCGTTGGCCAAACGGCAACAGGCGGATATCCGCGGCCACGAACGGTTCGGACAGCAATTCCACCGCATGGGCGATCGGACTGTCGGTCACGAGTGCAATACGTTCGATACGGCGCTGGTGGTCGCGCAAGAATCGCAGGTGAGCGGACAAGGCGGCGAAGCTGTCCCATCCGGGGAACGCCTGTGACTCGATCAGCAATCCGCCGAGGGTGCCGTGGGTGTTCAGGTAGGCGTCGGCGAAACGTGCGAGGCCTGCGAAATCCTCCACGGTCAGTGCACCTGACGGCGCCACGCGCAAGATTCCTCCCGGTTCGACGATCGAATATTCAAGCATGTGGTTTTCCTGGGGATCCCGCAGCGGTTTGCCATCCTCTCGCCGAAGGAACCAGCGCGATCATACTGAGATCGTCAGCATCCGTTGGTGCGGCGGCGCACCGAGATTCGTAGGGGGCGGCGCCCGATCAAGGTCGCAGGAACTTGGCGACGATCGCCACGGATTGGAGCGGTAGTTCCTCTTGTGGGAGATGGCCGACGCCGGCTAGCCACTCGATCTGGCTGCTCGGAATAGCGCTCGCGAACTCCTGAGCCTGGCTGGGTCGGACAATTCGGTCGCGGGTTCCCCAGACAATTAATGTCGGCGCACTAACCGTGGCCAATGTCGAGCGGGGATCCGATACACGAATCTGCGACCAGCGGGCGAGCAGCGCGGCTCGCACTCCTGGGGCCCGCAGCATGTCATCGTATCGTGCCACGATTGCGCCACGCAGGCGCCTAGGGTTCCCATAAGCGATTGCCAGGTCGACCCAGAGCAAAATCTTAGGCATCGTGTATCGCAGCAGCGGGGCCCATGCCGGTGGACCCGCGTTCAGGACGAATGCGGGAGCGTTGCCCGCGAATCCGTCGGGCGACACCAGCACCAGCCTGCGTACCGAATGAGGGAACTTTGCGGCAAACTCCCAGGCGTAGCGGCCGCCCAGCGAGTGCCCGACGAGATCCACGCGTTCGAGACCGATATGCTGCAACAACGCCGCGAGAATCAGGAGGCTGCGCTCATCCGAATAACTCCCGGTGGGATCAGGGCCGGTCAGCCCGAAGCCAGGAAGATCGAAACACAGGATCCGATGCGCGGACACGAGCGCCTCGCACCAACGATCCCAGGTCTGCAGGCTCGCACCGAAGCCGTGCAACATCACGATGGGCGGTGCCGATGGATCTCCCTGATCGCGAACCCACAGACGGATGCCGGCGATCTCAAGGACCGCATCGTGAGGCCCGGCGTACCGGGCCAGCAGCACCGCGCGCCGCAGGTCCGGAGTCCACAGCGCCCATCCGAGGACGGCGATGATCAGCGGTAGAAGCCCCAACAGCAACAGCGAGGTCATGGAGCGCTCATGACTGCGGGGATGTCCGTCACGGTACGAGGACCGCGGCGCCCTCGAAGCGCCAGGCGCGCTGGCCCTTGAGCGCTTCATTGGCTTGCCGCAACGGATAGATCGCGGTCTGCATGGCGATCCCGATCTCCGGCGCGAGGCGCAGGAAAGCGAGGCCATGCTTGCGCGTCAGGTTCGCTGCCGACAGCAGATCGCGCTCCTCCCATAGGATGGAGTACAGAAGGGCCGGGATATCACTCATGTGGATCCCGGCGCATACCACGCGCCAACCCTGCGAACGGATCGCACCGCAGTCGGAACCACTGTGGCGACCCGCGCAAAGATAATCGCCGCGTCCCGCGCTTGGGCGCCAACTCATCCGAGCTGCCGGCCCAGACCACGCCCACGCTGCGCGCTCAGCAGGGCGGTTGCATCGTTCACTGGAACTGCAAGACCACACGGGCTGGGACGTCGCCGTGTTCCAGCCGCTTGAACACAGCATTGATCGCGCTCAAAGGCTGCAATTCGATATTTGCCTTGACCTTGCCCTCGACCGCGAAGCTCAAGGATTCCGCGAGATCCTCGCGGTTGCCGACGAAGGAGCCGCGGATACTGATGCAGTTGGCCACGACTTCGAACAGCGGTACCGGGAAATCGCCGGGTGGAATGCCGACGAGCACACAGATGCCGTGTTTGCGTGTCATGCCGACGCCTTGTTTGAACGCGGGGATCGAGGGCGCCGTGATCAGAACGCCGTGCGCGCCGCCAGCAGTCGCCTTCCTCACCGCGGCGACAGGATCACCTACGGTTGCATTCACCGTGGCATCCGCTCCCAGGGTCTTTGCGAGCGCGAGCTTGCCGTCCTCGATGTCGACCGCGCAGACGTTCAGACCCATATGCTTCGCATATTGGATGGCCAGATGTCCGAGGCCACCGATCCCGGAGATCACGACCCACTCGCCCGGCCTAGCCTCGGTCTGCTTCAGGCCCTTGTAGCTGGTTACGCCGGCGCAGATGATCGGCGCGGCCGCCGCAGCGGAAAGCCCTGCCGGGATATGGGCGACATAGTTTGGATCCGCGAGCAGGTACTCGGCGAAGGCACCGTTGACGGTGTAGCCGGTGAAAATTTCCGACGCGCAGATCGTTTCCCAGGCCGTGAGGCAATATTCGCAGTGACCACAGGCGCTGTGCAGCCAGGGCACGCCCACCCGATCGCCTTCCCGAACGAGGGTCACGCCGGGGCCAACGGCGCTCACACGGCCGATTCCCTCATGCCCCGGGATAAACGGCAACGTCGGCTTGACAGGCCAGTCGCCGCCCGCGGCGTGGACATCCGTGTGGCATACGCCGCAGGCCTCGGTCTTCACCAGGATCTGTCCTGGTCCGGGCATCGGAATGTCCCATTCGCGCAGCACCAGCGCTTTGCCGAAGCTTTCGACCATCGCAACCTGCATCTTTGGCATGGCTCAAGCCGGTGCGTCGAGGTGCGCGGTACGGATGAGTTTCTTGTTGACGAACTCCTGGATGCCCATATCGCCGAGCTCGCGGCCATACCCGGAATCCTTGATGCCGCCGAATGGTAGTTCGGCATCCGCCCAGGATATGTTGTTGATGAACATCATCCCGGTCTCGATACGAGTCGCGACGCGCTTGCCGCGCGCCTCGTCCCGAGTGAACACCGAGCCGCCCAGGCCGAAATCCGAGGCGTTCGCGAGCGCGATCGCCGCATCCTCGTCCTTGACCCGAAAGAACAACGCCACGGGGCCGAAGAATTCCTGGCGAAACGCCGGGTTCTCGGGCTTGATGTCGGTAAGAATCGACGGTTCCATGTAGGAGCCCGGCCGGTCGATGCGCTTGCCACCCAGGACAAGCTTCGCGCCCCCGGCAACGGCCTCGTTGACCTGCGCAAGGAGTTGTGTCAGCGCGGACTCACTCGAGAGGGGGCCGAGCGTCGTCTTCTCGTCCATTGGATCCCCGGGCCTCAGCGCATTGAGGGCGGCGGTGAACCTTGCGAGAAATTCAGCGGCGAGCGATTCGACAACGATGAAGCGCTTGGCGGCGCAACAAGTCTGGCCGGTGTTGTACATGCGGCCCCAGACAGCCCACTTGATCGTGTGCTCCAAGTCCGCATCTTCAAGCACGATGAAGGCGTCGCTGCCGCCGAGTTCCATGGATGAAACCTTCAGGTTCTTGCCGGCGCGGGCGGCAAGGCTGCGCCCTGCAGCGACGCTCCCCGTCAGCGCCACGCCCTTGATGCGCGGATCGTCGATGATCGCATCGCTCTGGTCATGCGAGATCAGGAGGTTCGTATAGAGGCCGGTCGGCGCACCCGCTTCGATCAAGAGCTGCTCGAATGCGATCGCACATTGCGGCACGCAGCTCGCATGCTTGACTAGGAGCACGTTGCCCGCCATCAGATGCGGGCCGGCAACACGCGCCAACTGGTAGTAGGGGAAGTTCCACGGCTCGACACAGAAGATCACGCCGATCGGGCTGCTCTCCATGTGCGCCTCGCCGATGGTCGGATGCAGCTTCACGGGCGCGAGGAATTTCTGTGCATTCTTCGCGTAATAGGCGAGAATTCGCGAGCTGAACTCCACCTCGCCGCGCGCCTCGCTGATGCGCTTGCCCATCTCGATTGTCATCGGCTTCGCAAAATCATCGACACGGGCGGCGAGGATGGCCGCGGCACGCGAGATGATCACCGCGCGCTCGGCGTAGGTCCCATGCCGCCAGTTTTCGTAGCACTTCGCAGCCTCCGCAATTTTACCCTCAAATTCCCCGTCGGTGATTTCCGGGAATGACTTGACGAGCTTGCCCGTGGCCGGATTGAAGCTTTGATAGCTCATGGAATGGATTCCTGGTGCAAAGCGGAGAAATGGAGTGACGGAAATGTCCGTCATCGGATCGAGTCTCTGGCTACAGTAGGCGCGTGTCCGTTCGGTGGCACACCGTGAAGCATGGGCTACGTGGCACAGCGAACGGTGCGCGCGGCCCGGGCAGCGCATGCTGCCGCTCGACACTAACGAGGAGAAGGAAATGCCATCCCGAACTGACAATGCGATTCAGCGTGATGTGCTGGAAGAACTGAAGTGGGATGCCGCGGTCGACGCACGGAATCTCGGCGTCACCGTGGCCGGGGGTATCGTGACGATTACGGGACAGGTCAGCACCTATGGCGAGAACCGGGAGGCGGAGCGGCTTACGGAGATGATTCCGGGCGTCAAGGAAGTCATCGTCAATATGGAGGTGGTCACGGCCGACGCCTTTGGGGACGCGGAACTTGGCGTCGCCGTCCGCAACGCCCTCAGCTGGGCGGCATACCTGCCGATAGATGCCGTTAGTGCGCGGGTCGAGGATGGATGGGTGACGCTGTCAGGGACTGTTCATTCGGGTTTCCAGCGGCAGAACGCCGAGAATGCCGTACAATTCATGAGGGGTGTCAAGGGGCTCACCAATGCCATCACGGTCGCCAATCGCGATGCGCCCGTGGCTGATATGAAGGCCAATATCGAGTCCGCGCTGACGCGGCGCTATGATGCGCAGGACCAGCATGTCGTGGTCAGTGTCGACGGCCGGATCGTGACCTTGTCGGGCACTGTGACGAATGGGTGGCAGCGATACCTCATGCGCAACTCGGCATGGAACGCGCCGGGCGTCGAGGACGTCCGCGACCACATGCGCATCGTCGACTAGCCCGAGAGATGGAAATGGTCGCGTGCTATCGCGACGAGCGCGGCGTCGCCCGGATGGTCCAGGGCGTCGATTTCATCCAGCTGGGCAGCAAGGTCGGGCCTGGTCTCGCTCAAATAGCGAGCCAGTTCGAAGCGCGCCTCGCCGGGGCCTGTCAGCAAGGTGCCGCCGACATGGTTCAGGGTGGACGCTATTCGCGAAAAGTAATCCCTGTCGATCGGGTGGCGCGGGCGACCGTCGGCTGGTCCGCGATGATGCAGGCGTTGCATCGAGGTATGTGAATTGACCACCCGCTTCGATTCCTCGATTGCGTTAACGAGAAAAACTTCCGCCGCGTTGTGGTTGATCCGGACGACCGCGTAGTAGCGGGCGCTCACGACGGGTTTTTCCCTTGAACAGGGGTAGCGTCCATGCGCACGACGAGCTTGCCGAAATTTCCGCCGGTGAGCATGCCGATAAATGCTGCTGGCGCGTTCGCAAGACCCTCGATGACGTCCTCCCGGTACTTTATTTTCCCTGCAGCAAGCCAAGGCGTCATCGCCGCAATGAACTCCGCCTGTCGGCCGGCGAAGTCCTCGGACACGATAAATCCCTGTACGCGCAGCCTGCGCTTGAGGATCGTGCCGAGTAGAAATCCGAGCCGGTCCGGTCCGGGCGGTGGCGTGTTCTCGTTATAGAGTGCAATCAGCCCACAGACAGCAATCCGCGCGCGGGAATTCAGCAGCGGCAGGACCGCATCGAACACCGCGCCCCCGACGTTTTCAAAATAGACGTCGATCCCCTGCGGACAGGCGATCGCGAGGCGCGTCGGCAGGTCTTCGCCGTGATGATCGACGCACGCATCGAAACCGAGATCTTTCGTGACAAAGTGGCATTTATCTGCGCCACCTGCGATGCCGATCACCTTGCAGCCTAATATCCTGGCGACCTGACCGACGACCGAGCCCACGGCCCCGCTCGCTGCCGCGACCACGACGGTCTCGCCCGCCTGAGGTATCCCGATATCCACCAAGCCCATGTAGCCCGTGAACCCCGGCATGCCGAGTACCCCAAGATACTGCGAAGGGTGCTTTGCCTGCGGATCGAGGCGGGTGAGGCCCGTCCCGTCTGAGATTGCGAATTCCTGCCAGCCGCTGTAGCCGAGCACTAGGTCGCCTGCCGCAAAGCCTGCGTGATGAGATGCCTCGACACGCGATACCGTGCTACCGACCATCACATCCCCGATGGCCACCGGGGGCGCATAGGAGGGCGCATCCGACATCCGGCCGCGCATGTAAGGATCCAGTGATAAGTATAGCGTGCGGGTCAGCAGCTGGCCGGCTGCGGGGACTGGGATCGGCAGCGTCTCGGTGCGGAAATCCGCAAGGCGCGGGGCGCCGTCGGGACGTTCCGCAAGGACAATGCGGTGATTGACGGCCGAGGAATCTAGTGTGGAGTGCTTTTGCATGACGCCTGTGATACTCATCGGGATTGATCGGGCGCGGGATCATGGC
>CAILBQ010000577.1 GCA_903832475.1 uncultured Acidobacteriota bacterium
CCGCGGACACGATCGACGATCCAGCGAAGCACGCGCATGTTCTGCGAATACCCGGGCCAGAGGAAGTTGCCCTCCGCATCACGCCGGAACCAATTCACATGAAAAATGCGCGGCGTCGACGTCAGATTGCGCTGCATCTTGAGCCAGTGCCGGAAGTAGTCGCCCATGTGGTAGCCGCAAAAGGGCAGCATGGCCATGGGATCGCGCCTGACCTTGCCGACGGCGCCGCCAGAAGCCGCGGTTGTTTCCGAGCCCATCGTCGCGCCGACATACACGCCCGCCGACCAGTTGAAGGCCTGGTACACCAGCGGCATGGTCGAGGGCCGGCGCCCGCCGAAGACGATCGCCGAAATCGGCACGCCGTTGGGGTCCTCCCACGCCGGATCGATGCATGGACACTGGTTCGCTGGCGCAGTAAACCGTCCATTGGGATGCGCGGCGGGGCGACCGGTGACCTTGCCCATCAGCGGCGTCCAGCGCTCGCCGCGCCAGTCCAGGCATTCGGCAGGAGGCTCGTCGGTCATCCCTTCCCACCACACGCCGCCCTCGGGCGTGAGTGCGACGTTGGTGAAGATGGTGTTCGTGGCCAGCGTCGCCATGGCATTGGGATTCGTCTTCGCGCTGGTGCCGGGAGCCACTCCAAAGAAGCCCGCCTCCGGGTTGATGGCGCGCATGCGGCCGGAAGCATCCGGCTTAATCCAGGCGATGTCGTCGCCCACCGTCCACACCTTCCAACCCTCAAAACCCTCGGGCGGAATGAGCATGGCCAGGTTGGTCTTGCCGCAGGCGGAGGGGAAGGCCGCGGCCACATACGTCTTTTCCGTCTTTCCGCTCTTATCGGCCGGGCTTTCGACGCCGAGGATGAGCATATGTTCGGCCATCCAGCCCTCGTCGCGAGCGATGTTCGACGCGATGCGCAGGGCGAAGCACTTCTTGCCCAGCAGCGCATTGCCACCGTAGCCCGAACCATAGCTCCAGATCTCGCGCGTTTCGGGGAAGTGCACGATGTATTTCTCGTCGTTGCAGGGCCACGCCACATCCTTCTGCCCCGGAGCCAGCGGCGCACCCACGGAGTGCATGCAGGGCACAACGCGCTTGGTGTCCTTGTCAATCTCGGCAAATACATCCTTCCCAATCCGCGCCATGATGCGCATGCTGACCACGGCATACGCCGAATCGGTCAGTTGCACGCCAATCTGCGACATGGGCGAGCCAATCGGCCCCATCGAATACGGCATCACGTACATGGTCCGCCCGCGCATCGAGCCTTTGAATATCTGCTTGAGCTTGCGCCGCATCACGTACGGATCTTCCCAGTTATTGGTCGGCCCCGCGTTATCCTTCGAAAGCGAACAAATAAACGTCCGATCCTCGACGCGAGCCACGTCATTGGCCGCCGAGCGAGCATAGTAGCAACCCGGCCACAGATTTTCGTTCAGCCGCAGAAACGTCCCAGCATCCACCAGCCGCTGGCAGAGCATTTCCTTCTCGGCCTCGCTGCCGTCGATCCAGTGAATGCTGGCGGGCTGGCACAGATCTGCCATCTTTTCAACCCAGCGGATGAGATGTTTGTTGGTGGTAGGCGGGGAGGCGATAAGAGTGCTGTTCATAAAAATTCTTCCTTCGCGACGGAAAACTCGCCGCGCCCGGTATCCCAAAACACTAACAGGCGCGCCCTTTCTTAACCAAGACGCGAACAAAAGAAGAAGGGCTGCTCTTC
>CAILBQ010000578.1 GCA_903832475.1 uncultured Acidobacteriota bacterium
CCTGTCAAAGTGAACTTGAAGGCATTCGAGAGAAGATTCAAAACGATCCGCTCCCACATTTCAAGGTCAACGTAAACGCTCTCAGGCAGAGGTTCACAATCAACGCGGTAGGAAAGCCCCGCACGCTCCATGGCGGACTGAAATACGCTGGTAAGCTCCATCGTTCGGAGGGAGAGATTTTCAGGCCGGTAGGTGGCCTGAATTCGTCCAGCCTCAAGGCGGGAAAAATCAAGTAGCGTGTTTACCAGCTTCAACAATCTCAGGCCATTCCGGTGAACGGTTTCGACTTCCTGCCGCACATCCAGCGCGGTTGCGGTTGCGCGCGGATTCTCGAGGAGATTTTCGAGTGGCCCCAGCATCAGGGTCAGAGGAGTTCTGAATTCATGGCTGACGTTGCTGAAGAACATCGTCTTCGCCCGGTCTAACTCGGCAAGCGATTCAGCCCGCTTTCGTTCCTGCTCGTAGGCGCGGGCGTTTGCCAGGCTTCCTGCGATCTGACCTGCAATAAGCTCAAGGAATCCCTTGTAACTATCATCGAGCTGCCGATACGGATTGAGAGCAGCGACGAATACACCCGCAGGGTGCTCTTGCCCTTGACTCGCAATGGGGACCAAGAGCGCTTCTCTGGGACTCTGATCCCATGAGCCGGTTGGTAGTGAGCCGAAAACCGAAGCCGTGAGCTCCATCCGGACTGCCGTGTTGCGAGCTAAGACTTCACCAATTGGCCAAGCATCGTGGGTCGTCTGGGTCGGGATGACTTCAGGTACAGCACGATGATTTGAATCGATCCCTGTCTTGCATCCAAGGTGGGCCTGATGCTCATTTCTTGAGAGATAGGTCGCCGTGAAGGGAAGGTCCTTCCGGTTTGTCTCGAGACACCGTTCGATGGCTGTCATAACGTCCTGCTCCTTGGACGTCGTGCTCAGTTCTGAAGCCAGCAAACGCAGTGTTGCCAGGCGTCGCTCACCGATAACGCGCTCCGTCTCCTCGGACACCACGCAAAAATTACCAGCAATTTCACCGTCGTCCCCGCTGAGTGGACTGTAGGAAAATGTGTGATACGTTTCTTCGCGGTAGCCGCTGCGCTCAAGGAAGAGCAGCAGTGCTTCATCCCAGGTAGCTTCCCCGGTGTCCAGCACTCTCTGAATGCGCGGGCTGATGTCATCCCAGATCTCGGCCCACACTTCGCGGGAAGGCCTTCCCAGTGCCCAGGGATGCTTCTTGCCCAGCGTCATTTTTGCATAGGCATCGTTGTAGAGAAAGGCCAGGTCAGCGCCCCAGCCCATCCACATGGCAAAACGCGACGTGAGCATCAGACGGACAGTGCTTTTCAGACTTTGGGACCATCTTTCAGGATTGCCCAACGGCGTGACGGACCAATCCATTTCCCCAGCAAGAGCGCCGACCTCGCCGCCTCCAGAAAAGAGCTCTTTATCGTCTGCGCCCTTTTCCCTGGCGCTGATCCTTTGATCCTGAGATATGGATTGAGGTGCCGGCATCGTCATACGCATCCTGTTCGAATGTCAACCGCCAGGGCTGGACACAGTTGGGCCCGGGATCACTCGCATGACGGTCCGCACAGTGACGTCAAATCTGCGCAGGCTCGCCTAAAGTCGGCTCAGGAAAAATGCGAGTCTTGTTGGGATGCGGAGTGCCGGCCCAAGGTTGCCCGCCAATGTACGACTGGGGAAAGGCCTAGGAAGAGCCACGCTAAGTCGTCCGACAATCCCCCAGGAAGACCTATCTCAAATCGGGACCGCTGTTCTAATTCAGGACGCTCTCGTTTTGACTTCACCGATGGATGCCTTTCCGCTTGCGGGGAACTGACCGGAGGCTTTCACTGGAACAGGTGTGATCGTGCGAAGCGCGACAAAGCTCACTCGTACCGCAACGTCTGGTTCTCAATGTCAGTCAGCGCATGAACCTCGGTAATGAACCCTCCAGTCAGGCGAACGAAAGGAAAGGAACATGGCACTCGTGAAGAAGGTTGCCGCCCAGGCAACAGCACTTAGTGAAGGTGGAAAACCCTCGATAGTCACCGCCCGGGAGGCAGAGGCGCAGCGCAAGAAGGCCAGGACCCTAGCCAAGCAACAGCAGGCAGCTGAACGAATCGCGACGGCTACCAGCCAACTGGCATCCGGAATTGCCGAAGCCTCAAGCGCGGCTGAAGAACTGAAGCGCGCCAGCGACCAGATTGCTTCCGGCGCGGAAGAAGCGTCGAGCGCGGCTCAGGAGTCGCTCTCCGCTTTCACGCAGGTAGGCGTTTCGCTTACCCGGCAGTTGCAGAACGCAGAGGCCAGCCGCGGCAAAGGCGAGGCCTGCCAGACCCTGATTGCCCAGACCAGCGCGGATGTTGCCGGGTTGATTGCCAATGTAAGCGTGGCGGCGCAGCGCCAGCTGGACTCGGTTCGCATGGTCTCGGAACTCGAAAAACAGGCGGCCAACATCGGTGACATCGTGAAGGCCGTGGCGCGCATTGCCGACCAGACCAATTTACTGGCCTTGAATGCGGCCATTGAAGCAGCGCGGGCCGGTAAGCATGGCAAGGGCTTTGCCGTTGTCGCCGATGAGGTGCGCACTCTCGCTGAGACCTCGGAGAAGAGCGCCAAGCAGATTCAGGAACTGGTGGGGCAGATTCAGAGGGACGTAAAGTCTATTGCCGACGGCATCAACACCTCCGCCAAGACCGTGGAAGACGAGGTAGCGAAGGGAAAAACCATTACCGCGCAACTGGAACAGATTCGCGCTGACGCGGTCGAAATTGTGAGTGGAATCCAGGAGATTGCCACCAACGCTGCGCAGTCGAATATCGCCTCCCAGCAGGCATTGAAAGGTTCGCAGAGTATTGCTGCCGCAGCCGAAGAACAGTCATCGGCCGCAGAGGAATCCGCGAAAACCGTTGCTGAGCAAACCCAGGCACTGGCCGAATGCGAACAGGCCGCCCAGGCGCTGGCCGAGTTGGCCGAGGATCTGAAAAACTCAACCGACGTAGCCAAGAGCGCGGAACAAGTTGCGTCATCCAGTGAAGAGCTGTCGTCGGCGGTTCAGGAGATCAACCGTTCAAGCGCGCAGATCATGACGGCGCTTGGACAGATTCGCAAAGGCGCCGAGGTGCAGTCCTCCGCCACCGAAGAATCAGCCGCAGCCACCAACCAGATAGAGAAGGGCGTGGACGTTGCTCAAAAGAAAGCCAAGGCGAGCGCCGAGAAAGTCGTCGCGATCCGAAATCTGCTCAGTGAAAACAAAGCCGCCGTCAACGCCTTGATTGTAGGAGTTTCAACATCTGCGGACGCCTCACGCGCCAGCATCAAGCAGATGAATGATCTTGAACTTGTCTCGCGGCGCATTGACAAGATCGTCGAAGCCATCAGCACAGTCTCCATCCAGACCAACATGCTCGCCGTCAACGGCGCAATCGAGGCCGCGCGGGCCGGCGAGTTTGGCAAGGGCTTTGTAGTTGTCGCCACCGATATTCGCAACCTGGCGCACGATTCCAGCGAAAACGCCGACAGGATCAAAGACCTGGTCAAGGCGGTGCAGGACCAGATTGGGGTGGTCGGCCGCGACCTCAGCGAAATTGTCACTGCGGCTGTTTCGGAAGTCGAAAAAGCCAAGGCGACAACCGCTGACCTGGTTTCGATCGAAAAGGACATTCTGGTTATCGAGTTGGGAGCTCAGGAAATTCTCTCTGCATCGGATGA
>CAILBQ010000579.1 GCA_903832475.1 uncultured Acidobacteriota bacterium
ACGCGATAAGACGGAGTGACTGGAGTTCATACGTGTGTCTTCCGATCTATTTTATCAGGCTGTGAAATTCAATTATAAATCACGAGAGAGGTGGGAGCTGAATCCTGGGCATGAGCTGCTGCTGCCGGCGTTTTTGGATGGTCCGGGGAAGATGCAGGACTATGTGCGCAAGCCGCTGTTTGGGCGCGAGGGGAATGGGGTGACGGTGTTTCGCAACTGGGCAGAGGAAGCGGGGCCGCGGGCAAAGGCTGTCGCCGAAACGGCGGCGGAGGATGCCAAGGTGAGTGGGGGAAAGTTTGTGTGGCAGCAGATGGCTTCGCTGGCGCAGGCGGATGGGCGGACGGCGGTGATGGGGAGCTGGCTGGTGGATGGGGAGCCGGCGGGGATGGGGATACGCGAGTCGGATGGTCTGATCACCAACAACTTCAGCCGATTTGTGCCGCATTTGTTCCGGTAGCACCTGCCGTGCGGGCGGACGCGGCTTCGCCGCTTATGCTCCCGTTGGTCGCACTGGTGGGGTGGCTGGATCTGAGGATCGTGTATCGGCACCCCCGTCTATTGCCCGCGGATGCGTGAGGCATTCTGGCGGTGGGTCGCGCATTCTGGGGTGTGAGGCGATGCAGTTTTGGCTTTCGCCGATAACCCAATTCTGAATGCGAGGCGTTTCTTGATGAAGAGCTCTACTTGTTCTTTTCTGCTGCGAGCTTTGCTGGTGGTGATGGCTGTTTTCTTTGCTGTGGACCCGGTGCCGATGGTGGCCCAGGAGTTGAAGACGATCAATCCGCCGCAGGGTGGGCGGATCGTGTATGGGCAGGTGGCGGGGCAGACGACCGAGGCGGGGGCGATGGGGCAGATTCTGCGATCGCTGCATCAGAGCCTGGGCGAGAAGCCGCAGGTGGGGAAGCTGTTTGCGGTAAAAGGAACGCAGTCGGTGGCGGCGTTTTTCAGCGTGGCGCGGCATGACCAGGGAGCGGGCAAGGCTCCGCTGCAGATTGGCGGGCTGCTCATTGCGACCAAGGTGTCGACGGATCACGTGGAGGCCGCGCTGGTTTCGGACGAGGCCAAGCGTTTTCCCAAGACGCTGGGACCGATGATGAAGACGCTGTTTGCGGTGTGGCATCCGCTGGAAGGTGGGAGTGCGGGCGGCGGTAAGGCAGCGAGTGGTTCGGGGCCGGTGGCGGCGTTGCATCCCATCACGCTGCAGGATCGGTCAGCGAGCATCAGCCTGCCGGATGGCTGGAAGCTGCAGCCGGGCATGAGCCAGATGGGCACGATCGTGGCGGGCGGGCCGGACGGCGCGACGGCGGAGATGGGCATCAGCTTTCTGGCGATGGATACCAATAGCCCTCAGACGCAGCAGACGTTGCAGACACTGCGTCGCGGGGGACTGCGGAATACTTCGTACGCCACGGCATCCTACGTTCCGTACGGCGGGGATTTGGCGAAGACGTTCGAGTACCTGATTCAGGAACTGCGGAAGAAGGCGAACCTGCAGCCGGCGAAGTACAACTTCACCAGCGTCACGCCTGCGAATTCGAGTGCGCGGGCGCGGTGTGTGCGCATGGTGGGGACCGCGGACATGAGCGATGGCAAGGGGCTGCGGGAGATCAACGTGGTGTTCTGCGAGAATGCGCCGGGGCCGGGTGGGAGCTTTCTGAGCGCGGCCTACATGACCGGGGCGCCGATGGAGGTGGCGGCGAAAGATCGCGCGACGCTGGTAGCGATCATGCAAAGCTTCCAGGTGAATCAGCAGGTAGTGCAGCAGCAGGCAGCGGCGATTGCAGCTCCGGCCATTGAGCAGATTCACGCGATCGGGCGAGCAGCGGCGGCACAGGCCCAGGCAGCGCATGAGGCAGCCGACATTCATAACAGCAGTGTGTATTCGCGGTGGGACAGCCAGGATAAGCGGAGCCAGGAATTTGAGAATTACCAGCTGGGGTACAGCGTGATTGCCGATACCGAGAACAATGCGCATGGGACGTTCTGGAACGAGGATGCAGATGCGATTGTGAAGTCCAATCCGAACAAGTACGAGTATGTGAATGCGCCGAACTACTGGAAAGGGATCGACTACTAGGCATTGCATGCAGCGGACGCGGCCTTTGGCCGCTTATGCTCCCGGTGGTCCGGCACCTGCCGTGCGGGCGGACGCGGCCTTTGGCCGCCTATGCTCCCGGTGGTCGCATGGGGTGGTGAGTGGGTGAGAGTCGTGGATCCCGGTTTCAGGGACGAGACGGGGACACCCCGGCGTTATGGGTGAGAGGAAGTGTGGGGATCTCCCATCCATCCCGCAACGGCGCGGGATGGATGGGGCACACGGATCTGTTGGCCGCGAGACGAACGGCGAAGCGGAAGAGAGCTACTTCCAGGTGCCGTCGAGCATTTGTTCGACTTCGGCGGGGGTGGCCATGGATTCCTGGGCGCCGTGGCGAGTGACGGAGATGGCGGCGGCGGCGGAAGCGAACATGGCGGCTTCGAGCTTGGACTGGCCGAGCATGAGGGCGGCGGCGAAGGCTCCGTTGTAGGCGTCGCCGGCGCCGGTGGAGTCGACGGCGTGAACGGTGCGGGCCTTGATCTGGGCTTCGCTTCCGGAGCTTTGCGCGAAGTACGAACCTTTTTCGCCGAGCTTGAGGATGACGTTTTTGATGCCCTTCTTGATCAGCTCCTGCGCGGCTTCGTCGTAGGCGCCTTCCTTGAGGGAATGGCCGAGGTAAAAGGCGGCTTCCGTCTCATTGGGGGTGAACCAGGTGATCTGCGAGTAGAGAGAGGCGGGGAGCTCCTGGGCCGGGGCGGGGTCGAGGATGAAAGGGACGTTGGCGTCAGCGCATAGCTTGGCGAGATGGAGAACGGTCTCGAGCGGGATTTCGAGTTGGGCGAGGACGATGCCGGCGTTGCGGATGCGGTCGATATTCTGATCGAGGACGGCGGGCGTGACCTGGCTGTTGGAGCCGGGAGTGACCACGATGCTGTTTTCACCTTTGGCGGAGACGGTGATGAGAGCCACGCCGGAGGAACCCTGGGTGGTGCCGATGGCTGCGGTGTCTACGCCCTGTTTGCTGAGGTATTCGCGGAGCTGCTGTCCCATGCCGTCGTTGCCGAGCTGGCCGATCATCTGGACGGGATAGCCGAGACGGGCAGCGGCGACGGCCTGGTTGGCGCCTTTGCCGCCGGGATGCATTTGAAAGTCAGTGCCGAGGATGGTTTCGCCGGCCGCGGGGATATGGGGCGCGGTGGCGACAAGGTCCATGTTGATGCTGCCGACGACGACGATGGGCTTCTTTTCAGGCATGTAATAACTCGTTTCTAGGTTTTAAGTCACTCTACGCCGCTAGTATAGCGGGGCGAGGGCGACGCAGGTCAGGCCCAGAACAAAGAGGACAAACATCGCCACCAGGAGGGTCTTGGCATTTTTGGGGGCAGAGGCGAATTCGCGCCAGATGAAAACACCCCAGGCGGCGGAGACCATGGTGGCTCCCTGACCGATGGAGTAAGAGACGGCGGGGCCGACGATGGCGGTGCGCGAGGCGACGAAGTTGAGCGTGGCGCCGGTACACCAGATGACGCCGCCGAGAATTCCCCAGAGATGCCAGGAGGGCTGAGCCGAGGCGTAGCCGGCCATGGTGACGGGCGGTTTGCCGTCGAGCGGTTTGCGCATAAGGAAGTAGTTGAAGGGCAGCGCGCAGAGGGCGACTCCGCAAACAAAGAGGAAGGAGATGGCGTAGGGGCCGGGTGCGCCCTGGCCAGATGCGTCGGGTGCCATGGCCTTCGAGACGAAGGGGTAGAAGGTTCCCATGAGCAGGCCGGCGACGAGGGAGAGGATGATGCCGCGGGCGCTGGCTTTGCGGGCAGCAGCGCCTTCGCGAGCACGGTAGGCGGCGGCATCGCAGATGATCGCGGCGACGACCAAGGCAACGCCGGCGAAAAGCATGAGCGGGTTGCCCTTGGGCGCGAGGACGTAGCTGCTGACAGCTCCGACGACCAGGGCCAGACCGATGCCGATGGGGAAAGCTACAGCGAGGCCGGCAACGTCGATTGCGGCGACGAGGAGCAGGTTGGCGATGTTGAAGATGATGCCGCCGAGGAGAGCGTAGACGATGTTCTGCGAGTGGGCCTGGGTGAGGTCGGTGAGGAAGGGCAGTCCGGCGGCGCCGTTGCTGCCCATACTGGAACTGCCAAGCGTCAGGCCCCAGAGGAGCGCGCCGACGAAGAGGCCGATGACGTAATCCCAGTAGAAGAGTTGGAAGCGGTAGCCGGGAGCGAGCTTCATGGTGTTGGCCCACGATCCCCAGCAGAGCATGGTGATGAACATGAAGGTGAGGGCGATGGAGTAGCTTTCGGGCTGGTACATGGTTGCTCCTGGGGCATCTGCCGTGCGGGCGGACGCGGCTGCGCCGCGAGGGGATGATAGCAGTTTCGGATGGGTGGTTTGGTCGATCCCACATCTGCCCGCCTGGTGCGCGTGCAGATATGGGGCACCCGGCTTTGGGGGATGGCTGTTCTCTTGCCAGGTTTATGAAGACCGACGGAACGCGAGAAGCAGATTCCCCTAAGGGGAATGACAGAAAGAAAAGCCAGAGCAACCGCAACTGCAAGGGCAACCGCAGATCCTTCGCTGCGCTCAGGATGACAGACCTTGAAGAGGTTTACGGATGAAAAACGATGGACGTCAGTAGGGCTGTTTGGCTTCTTTGGCTTCTTCCCAGGTGATGCGGCGTTTTTCGCGGTAGGCGAGGTTGGCCATGTGGCCGGCGACGGCGGAGAGATAGCCGGTTTCGACGGGGGCGTTGGTCTGCTTGTTGCGCGACTTGATGCAGTCGATCCAGTTTTGCATGTGGTCGACGTCTTTGCTGTCTCCGGTGAGGATGGCGCCGCCCGGGCTGTTTACTTTTTCGGGATAGAACTTGAGGCCGGAGACGGATCGTCCGGTAACCATGTCGGTCGAGCCGCTGAGGTGCTCGATGGTGCCGTCGGAGCCGAGGAAGTGTTCACCCAGGCCGTAGTGAGAGTTCGAGAAAGTCGACTGCCAGAGGACGGTGAGATTGTTCTCGGGGTATTCGAGGGTGACGGCGATGGTGTCGGGGACCTGGCGGCCGTCCTGCTCTGAGAAGACGCCGCCGCTCATGGTGGCGGCTGCGGGCTCCTTGAGGTTGAGGACGGTGGTGATCCAGGCGATCTGGTGGACCATGTTTTCAGTGACGTTGCCGCCGGAGAATTCCCAGAAGAGGCGCCAGTTGATGAAGCGGTTGCCGTCGAATTTGTCCTTGGGGCGGTCGTTAAGGAAGAGGTCCCAGTTGACGTGCTGCGGGTCGCAGTCGGCGGGGATGGGGCGGACCCACTGGCCTTTGCCGTGCGGGGTGTTGCGGCTCATCCATGCCTCGACCTGGGTGATCTTGCCGGGCAGGCCTTGCTCGACCCACTGTTTTGCGTCGGCGTGGTTGCCTTCGCTCTCGTGCTGCAGACCGATCTGGATGACCTGCTTGGTTGTCTCGGCGGCTTTGCGGCAGGCGATGGCTTCCTGGATATCCCAGGTCATGGTCTTTTCGCAGTAGAGGTCTTTGCCGGAGTTGATGACTTCGTGGAAGTACTTACTATGGAGATGGAGCGGGGTGGCGACGATGACGCCGTCGATGTCGTGGCGATCGAGGAGGCGGCGGGGGTCGTCGTAGGCTTCGGCGTTAGGGGCGATGGCCTTGGCTTCGTCGCGATGGCGCGCGTAGACGTCGGCGATGGCGACGAACTCGACGTCGGGGAGTTTGATGGCGGTGTGGATGTCGTCCTGGCCGCGGCTGCCGGAGCCGATAATGCCGATGCGCACGCGGTTGTTGGCGCCCAACACGCGAGACGGGGCGAGGGTGACGGCGGCGGTGGTCGCGGCAGCGGTGGCGAGGAAGTTGCGGCGGTTCATGTGCGGCTCCTGGGGTGCATGAGGCGAGAAGCAGATTCCCCTGAGGGGAATGACAGAAAGAAAAGCAAGGACAGGTGCTACAACGGATCCTTCGCTGCGCTCAGGACGACAAATGAGAGGTGAAGCGTCGGGCGTTGGATTTCTGGAGGGCTTCTTTCATGCCCGCCCAGCTGATGCGGGTGGAGGCTTCGGGCGAGCCGCCGCCGCCCCAGTGCGTTTCGAGAGATACGGCTTCGCGGTAGCCGGATTGTTTGAGCGCTTTGAACTGGGCGACCCAATCGGGCAGTCCCTGGCCGACGGGAGCCCATTCAAAACCGGATTTGGTGCCGGGCTTGGAGACGGCGCATTTGACGTGGCAGTGGCCGATTCGGTCTTTGGGGATGGCGTCCCAGCCGCCGGGGAAGGCGTCGAGTTCGCCGCGAGCGACGGCGTTGCCGGGATCCCAGTTGAGCATGAGGTGTGGGGTTTGCAGTGCGGCGAGGGTTTGCCCGGATTCGCGGCCGGTAGCGGTGTTGCATTCGAATTCGTTTTCGAGGACGAGGATCATGCCCTGCTTGCCGGCGACCTGGGAGGCTTCGAAGAGCTTGTTGTTGATGTCGCGGCGGTAGGGCGCCTGATCGTCGAGGCGCCAGAAGTCGAAGCAGCGGATGCGATCGGTCTTGAACTGGCGGGCGAGCGCAATGCTTTTTTCGAGGACTTCGTCCTGCTCCTTGAAGTGGTAGCTGGCGCCGAAGTTGTCGTTCTTTGGGCTGTACTTCGAGGCAGGCGCGCCGGGCCAGTCGGTCTTGTAAAGCGGGCTGGCGATGTCGGTGACGCGCAGCCTGTACTTGTCGAGGATGGCGATGGCCTTGGCGATTTCCGCGTCGTCGAGCTTCATGATGTTCTTGCCCCACATGGAGCGTAACTCGACGTAACCGAGGCCAAATTCGTTGGCGATGATGGAGCAGGCGTGGTCGAAGTCGGGAGAGATTTCGTCAGAGATGACAGCCACTTTGAAGGGCGATTGCATGGCGGCGGCGAGGAGTTCGGGGGTGAAGATTGAGGTGAGAGCGACGGCGCCGGAACTTTGGAGGAAGTGGCGACGCGAGGGGGAGTTCGATCTGGACATCATGGCTCCTGCAAATACAAGACGAGCGAGCTGTGCCGGAAGACTTGCGGGGGTATTCGATTCAGCAGAGGGCGTTCGCTGAGTGGACAGGCCGGGCGAAGCAATATTAGTATCGCGCCCATGGTGAATGCAATGCAGAGCCGGACAACAAGCCGCAGGCGCTTTCTGCGCGATGGAGCTTTGGTGGGAGGTTTGGCGATGGCCGGGGCGCGCCTGGGGCCGGCGCAGAGCGGCAAGACAGGGGACGAAAGCTTTATTGGCAAGATCCGGCTGGGAGTGGCGAGTTATTCGTTTCATAAGTTCGATCGCGCGCATGTGATCGAGTTTATGAAGCAGTTAGATACTCCATATCTCAACGTGAAGGATGTGAATGACCATCTGCCCATGAGGCCTCCGGAGGCGACCGATGCCGCGGTGAAGGCGTATCGAGCGGCAGGCATCACGCTGATGACGGCGGGGGTAATTTACTTTGCCAAGCCGGATGAGGCGGACATTCGCGAGAAGTTTGAGTACGTGAAGCGGGCAAAGATTCCGTTGATTGCGGGAAGTCCGACGCGCGAAGTGCTGCCGATGATGGAGCCATTTGTGAAGGAGTACGACATCAAGCTGGCGATTCACAATCACGGCCCGGAGGATAAGGAGTGGCCGTCGCCGCTGGACATCCTGAAGGTCATCGAACCGATGGATCATCGCATCGGGTTATGCATCGATGTGGGGCATACGGCGCGGACAGGAACGGATCCGGTGGAGGCCATCAAGAAGGCAGGACATCGGCTGTATGACGTGCATATCAAGGATCTGGCCGACTTGAAGGTGAAGGAGAGCCAGGTGGCGGTGGGCGAGGGGAAGATGCCGATTCGCGGGATCTTTGAAGCGCTGCACGAGATCGGGTATGGGGGGATTGTGGATCTGGAGTATGAGATCCATGAGGATGATCCGCTGCCGGGGATGATGAAGAGCTTTGCGTATATGCGGAAGGTGATTGCGGAGATGAAGTGAAGGCCCTCCGGGCCATCGAGGCCCCTCGGAGGATCCTCTCATCGGCGCTAGTGTTCAGAGGCCTGAAGGCCTCTGCTCCCTCCGTCGCGTCGCGGCGCATGGGATGGTGATTGGCAGTCTTACTTGTCTTCTTCGACGATGATGAGGTCCCAGGGTTGGAGAGTTAGCTTTGCGTTGGCGGAGATGGTCGCGTTGGTGAGTAAGTCTTTGCCGGGGGCGTACGAGTAAGTTGCGGTGTGGGGCGTGCTGGCGAAGTTCATGTAGTAGTGGATCTGCTTGCCGGCGCGATTGGTGCCGCTTTTCACATGAATCGACGGCGGCAGGGACTGGTCGGAACTGGCGATGCCGGCCGATTTGAGGCTCTCGCGCACTAACTTCGCTTGTAACTCGTCGCTGACCTGGGTGCCTTCGTAAACTAATTCGCCGGAGCCGTAATGATTGCGCGTGATGGCCGGCCATTTGCCGAAGAAGGGGTGGTCGTAGTAGGCGAGGGCTTCGGCTTTTTCAAGCTGGAGGAACTCGGCCCACTGGGTGACTTGATTTGCCGCGCCGACTTTGTAGGGATCCCCTTTGAGAGCTAGCGGATTTTCAAGCGAGGAAAACTCCTGGTAGTTGAAGCCGGCGGCTTCGCGCAGTGGGCCGGGGGCGCGCTCCCAGCGAACGGCGGAGTTTTCGTTGGCGAAGCCGCTCTTGAAGGTCATCAGGACGTGGCCGCCATTCTTGACGTAGTCGGCGATGGTGTTGAGCAGGGTGTCATCCGAGATATAGAGTGCCGGGACGATAAGCAGCTTGTACTGCGCGAACTGCTTAGCGAGATCGGGTGAGTCGGGGTAGAGGAAGTCGGCGCCGGTGTTGGCGTCGTAAAGGGCGTGATGAAACTGCGTGGCGAGGTCGGCGTAGCTGTTGCCGCTCTTGCCGGGTGTCCAGCCCGTTTGTTGCACGCGGTCGTAGGGCATGAAGCTAATGCCATTGGCGGAGTCAACGCTGTAGAGGATGGCGACCTCATTCTTGATCTTGAGGTCGACTAACTCGGGGCCTATCTTCTGTAACTCGTGCGCTGTCTTCGCGACCTCGGCGTAGGCGCGGTTGGGCTCGAGGTCGTGGCTGAGCACGCCTTTCCAATACGTCTCCTGGCCCGCGTGGATGGAGTGCCAGTGCCAGTATTCAACCATGTTGGCGCCGCTGGCGAGGTAGTTATAGACATCAAGGCGCATCTGGCCGTCGTAGGGCGGGAACTGGCTGGCGGAATCCCAGCCGAGGGTCTGCGCGTTGGTTTCGGTGATAAGGAAGTTGGTATGCTTCAGGGAGCGGGCGAAGTCGGACTGTTCGGTCTGCCACGCGCCGTCGAAGTGATCCTGCGTCCCGTGATAGATGTTGTTGGCGACAACGTCGAGAGCCTTGGCGACCTGGGGCTCGTTGACGTCGAGTTTCATCATGCCGCCGTAGTCGGTGGTGACGAACTGATTGGGGCCGCGATTCTGGCGGACTAACTCGGCCTGCCATGAGAGAAAATTGGCCACGCGCATCTGGCTCCAGCGCGACCATTCCAGCTTGTAACTTGTGCTGGTGGCGTGGTCGCGGATGGGCATGTCGTTCCAGTTATTCACGTCCTGGCCCCAGTAGTTGAGGAACCATGCCTTGTTGAGCGCGTCGGTGGTGACGAACTTCTTTTTGAGGTGATCGACGAAGCCGGAAAAAACGTCTTCATTGAATGCTCCGTAGGAGCCGGTTTCGTTGTCGATCTGCCAGCCGATCACAGCGGGGTTGTTCTTGTAGTGGGCCACCATGTTGGTGATGACGCGCTGGGCGTAGCGACGGTAGGTGGGGTTGTCGGTGTCCATGTTCTGGCGGATGCCATAGGTGGTTTCGCCGCCTTTGAGAGGCGCGCCCATGGGACGGACGAGGATCTCGGGATGGGCCTTGGCCATCCACGTGGGGACGGAGTAAGTGGGCGTGCCCAGGATGACCTTGATACCGGCCTTGCCCATGGCGTCGACGATGTGATCCATCCATGCGTATTCGAATTTGCCGTCTTCCGGCTCCCAGAGGGCCCAGGTGGACTCGCCCATGCGAACGACGTTGATGCCGGCTTCCTTCATCATGGCGACATCTTTTTCGAGACGTGCTGGACGCAGGGCGGGATCGCCGTCCGATTCTGCGGGCATGTACTCGTTGTAGTAGGCGACGCCGTAGAGAATGGTGGGCTGATGGACGCTGGCGGGAGCTTCTTGCGCGGCCATATGCAGGGGAACAAGGGTCATGAACGCAAGAGCCAGGTTTGCGACGGTGAGAAAGCGTATACCGATTGCGCGGGTCGAGGCCGAGGGACTGGACATGGAACACTTCCTGCGAGGTTTTGGATAACGGCTCATGGTACAGGATCGGATCTGCGATGCGGAGGCACGGGTAGCGAAGTGCGATTGTGGGCAGAAATTTAAGCGGGAGGCGGAAAGAATCAAGGTGGCTGATGGATCGCTGAAGACTACAGGACCAAGGCTAAGGAATTGGAGACTCCCCCTTATGAATTTTTCTCGGATGCGATGGACGGGTGTGCTGGCGGTGGTGCTGATGCTTTCGCTGGGCGGTTGCAGGTCAAGGCAGGATACGGCGATTGAGCAGGCGAAGAAGCAGGCGGCCACGACGGGCCAGCAGCAGCAAATTGTGACGACGGACAAGAATGGGAACACGGTGACGACGGTGGTGCAGCCGCCGGTGCCGGGACAAAACGGGCAGGTGGTGACGACGACGGTCACGCCGAAGCAAGGAAGCACGCAGCCGGGTACGGCAGCGAGCAAGGTTCAGGGTGAGCAGGTGGCGGCGGCCGGAGTGCAGAGTGCGGCGGGGGTTTCGCCGATGGCGATAGGAGGCACGCCGGGGGTAACGCCGGCCCCGGGTGCAGGAGATGGTCCAACGCCTGCGCCGCCGCCGGCACCGGCGCCTCCGGCGCCAGAAGTGCACGTATCGAAAGGGACGGCGCTGGCGATTCGCATCGACCAGGCAATCAGCGCCAAGGACACCGATGCGGGGGCGAGGTTCACCGGGCAGGTGGTGGACCCGGTGTCGGATAGCAGCGGGAACATTGTGATCTCGAAGAGGTCGCCGGTGACGGGAGTCGTCGATGTGGCGGAGGGACGCGGCCATTTCAAGGGCGCGGCGAGCCTGGAGCTGCGATTGACTTCAGTAACTGTCGATGGGCGGCGCTACTCGCTGGAAACGCGGGAGGTGGTGCGCAGCAAGAAAGGCAAAGGCAAGCGTACGGGCGCGTTTATCGGCGGCGGCACTGGGCTGGGCGCGTTAATTGGAGGATTGGCCGGCGGCGGCAAGGGTGCGCTGATCGGCGGGCTGGCCGGCGCAGGAGCGGGAACGGTGGGAGCGGGGGCGACGGGCAATCGCGACCTGGTAATTCCGGCGGAGTCGGTGCTGCGGTTCAGGCTGGCGCATGAGCTGGTGATGCACCCGTAGGCATTTTCAACGGCGCACAGGCGCGAGGATAGAGAGCGTCCGCGTGTGCCGGCACGCCTCCATGTGTGAAGACTGAGCGGGCTGATCTCGCGGCCCGCTCTCAGTCGATGAAGTAGCCGATTTTGGTGAGCACGCCTTCGCTCAGCTCGACACCGAGCAGACGCGCTGGGTGAGTGGTGGTGAGGGCGATCTCAAAGCGCTGCAAAACGGTGGACGGTAAATCGGTCTGCTGACGCAGGAGGCGGAGCAGGGACTGGCTGTCGGTGGGGTATTGGTAGTCGCCGGGCAGGCCGCATGCGGGCTTGATGGTCAGCGACAGGGGGATGGTGGCGCCGGAGACCGGCGCGCCGAGGGGCTGGGTAATGAGGTTGACTCGCATGCAGGAATCTTGCCAGCGACTTGAGATTGTCTCAATGACCCGATACGGTCACGTGCGGCGGACGGATAGGGCATCCCTCGTGTGAGCTTTCTGGAATCCGTTTGGCGTTGTTTGCGCATCGCAGTGGATGCGACAGTGCATGGATCGGCATGGGAGACCTGGAGCCGCAGTGGCGCGATCGTACGAATTATGGCAGCGGGAATTTTGGTTGAGTCTCATACGATGTTAAGAGCAGGTAAGCTGCATGGATAACTCGCTGGAAAGCTCTGGTGGTAACCGATGATAACTAAATTGAGCGAAACCAAGTCATTGGTAATGAAACTGTTGAGCTACAAGCCATTGACGGCATCATAGCTCTCATGACGCTTGCTCTTTTCGCTCAGTCATTGTGGAGAGTTCCTTTCCGCTTCCAACGCACCGGCTTGTTAATGCCCGCACTCTGCGTATTTATCGGTGTGCGCCTTTTCGGCTGGAAGATGGGCCTGATCCAGGGCGGCTTGCTGATGGCCTGCCTGCTGATGCACGAAGTGGGTCACATGATGGCGGCGACAGCGCTGGGCGTGCCGGTCAAGGAGTTTGGCCTGTGCCTCAAGGGCGCGTATACCCGGCGGGAATATGCCACACGACGGCGCAACGAGATTTTCATCGCGGCGGCCGGCCCGATGATGAATGTCTTGCTGATGTACCCGCTGATGTTCATCCCGCATGTAGGGCCGCTGGCGGGAGTGAACAGCCTCATCCTTGGCGTGATGAACTTGATCCCGTTCCCGTCGAGCGATGGCTTGCGGATCTTTCGGAATTTGATTGGCTCGGCGAAGGCGCGGGCGCCGATGGTGCCAGCAGTGGCTAGCTCAGGATCACTTTAGCGGGTAGCAGGGAGCGGACATTATCGTGGGAGTTGCGCTGCTCGCCTTAGCCTGACACAATGGCTTCTACTCAAAGCCTCTGGTTCTGGCTTATCAGCCAATGAAAGTTTGCCCTCAATGCGAGACGGGCTATGCAGACGGCCATGTCACCTGTCCAGCGCATGGCTTGGACCTGGCCGAAATCCGGGAGTTGCGGCCGGGGATGGTCATTCGCGATACCTATCGCATCATTCGCAAGCTCGGTCAGGGCGGCATGGGATCGGTCTACCTAGCAGAGCATAGGCTTATGGGAGAACTTCAAGCGCTGAAATTCCTGTCTAGCGAATTGAGCCACGATCAGGCATTTACTGACCGCTTCCTGCGTGAGGTCAAGACCCTGCGCCAAGTCCGCCACAAGAACGTAGTGGATGCGGGGAACCTCGAGCCCGCGGAGGATGGCACACTTTTCTTCTCGATGGAATTCGTCGATGGGCCTGACCTGCGCGATTTTATGGATTCCGCGCCCAAGCCGTTCGACATCGAGTTAGCACTTTCGATCACGCGCGGCATCGCTGAAGGCCTCGCAGCGGCGCACGCCCTTGGAATGGTTCATCGAGACATCAAGCCTGAAAACATTTTGATGGCTAAGGTTGGGGATGCCTGGGTGCCAAAGATCGCCGATTTCGGCATCGTGGCCACTAAGGAGAGTGGCCGTGTTCACACAATGACTGGGCAGACTTTGCTGAGCCGGCCGTATGCGGCGCCAGAGCAGTGGCGAGGCATGAAAGCGGCGGATTTGGATGGCCGGACCGATCTTTACGCGCTGGGTGGGGTGCTCTTTGAGATGCTGACTGGGCAGACCGCCTTTCATGGTGAGAGCT
>CAILBQ010000580.1 GCA_903832475.1 uncultured Acidobacteriota bacterium
AGGGTTACATGAAACTCACTTTCATCGAACTGCCGCTGTTCACCAGCCTCGTCACGCAGGTCACCGATGACCATTTTCTCAACCAACTTCAAAACGACCTGCTGAAAGACCCGGAGAAGGGCGATATTATCCCGCGCTTGCAGGGCCTGCGCAAGGTGCGGATGGCCTTGCAGGGCCGGAGTCGGGCAGGCGGGGCGCGGGTCATCTACCTTTATCTTCCACAACACCACACGGTCATTTTCTTTTACATTTATACCAAGTCCAAGTCGGAGAACCTCACCCCGGACCAGGAGAAACGGTTGAGGGCCGCCGTCGAAACCATTAAACGAGAATTCAGACATGAAAACCAAGGACATTGAGTTCAACGCCGACGATCTCGTCGGAAGTGTCGAGGCGTTCGCCAATCATCTGACGGGCAAGCAGAAACTCACCCTGCGGACGGCGACGAAGCCGTTGCCGCCGCGGGTCAAATCGCTGACGCCCTCGCAGGTGCGATCAATCCGGGAGAAGCTCAACGTCAGCCAACCCGTTTTCGCTGCAATGATGAACATCCCGACGGTGACTGCCGCAAGTTGGGAGCGCGGGCGGAGGAAACCGACCGGTGCCGCGCTGCGCCTGCTGGACATAGCACGCAAGCATCCCGAGGTATTAGTGGCTGGCTAACGTGGGTATCTGGACTCCACGGCCGCCGCCCTTGTGGCGCCGGCTACGTCGAGTTGGTGGAGCAGCGCCAATCTTGAGTCTTCCGCTTCCCAGAAGAGCTTGAATGGTTTTCGAAAGGCCGGGATGATCATACCTGCGATCAGCCGGCCCACGGGATTCTTCAACTGAGAGGAAGCGCTCCAATCCGGCGTCCAGCTCTCGATGGTTTTCATATCGCGGGTCTCGCCATACCCACAGATCTGCGAATACCAACTCGAAATCAGATTTTCGGTGTGATTGGGATTGAGGACAAATACTCCCGCAACCGTCATGCCGCATTCAATCCAACGATCCACGGCGGAGGGAGTCACGCCTAGTCCGTGGTATTCCCCGCGTCTCAAGTGTTCAAAAACACCGTGAACGACAGTCTGGTCACCAAGCATCGCATTGTGGAAGATCGCCTTGGCGGCGGGTGCGTCTTCCAGCGCGCGGCGCAACGATCTTCGCGATTCATCGGTGATTGCCCCGCGTTCCAGGATCTCGCCGGCGACACGATAACTTTGGCGCACTGCGACATTAGCGATCATCTCATGGACAAGGCTTCCGCCTGTTCGTTGCAGGTTGTGCATGGCTCGGATCAATGAAATCACCAGTTGCATTGCTCCGTCACGATCACCGTCTGCGGCTAGCGTGTAAGCACGCGCCAATCCGATTAGCACCGTGTCACGGACCGGCTGGAACGCGAGCAATGGCTCATCAGCGGTTCCGGACCACACGCCTGCCGGCGGGTGTTCACCAAGCGCCGCAATCCACTCGCGTCCGATCTGGTTAGCGTCCCAGCACTCGACAATCTCATTGCGATGCTCGTGGACATGATTCGCCCAGCTTGTGACGTCCTGCGGCAACCAAAGTGCTGGATTGGCTGTTTGCGGTGCCCCTGTTTCGTGCAAACGACTAAACGGCGATTTTTCGGAGAACCACATGACTGTGCGAAATCCTGGATCGTCTGCGCCAAAGCGGGGACCGAGATCGGGCAGGGGCGGCGGTGCGGAGTCGTCGTGTGCGAGCCAGCCAAAGACGACTGCGAGCGGCAAGGCAATCCACACCAACCATTGCCAACGAATCCGGACCACGATGGCCACAATACCGAGAGTGATTAAGACTGGCAGCGCGAGCAGAGGCACGAATAGCCAGAAGCCGCTACGGGGAGACTCACCTAACACGAATGTCGAGGCAAACAGAGACAGTTAGACGATTGTAATCGCAACGAATGCGGCGACGCTGACGACAATCACCGTGCATACCTGCAGCAGCCTCAAGTACCCTTTCACATTCGGAGTTTCATCTTGAGCGCGCCGGACGCCAACGCGAAAATTGCTGTCGGCTTTCTCGTCCATTTACCTCGCCGCGCGTTTGCTAGAGGCCACATGCCATTTCTGGCCGCATCCATTCATTTCCGGATAGGCGACGGGAGCGGCGGCCATGCTGCGCCGTGAGTTGTATCGGAGTTGTCACTACACACCATTTGCCGCAGGAACGAAAGGTTGCCAAAAGGTTGCCAGGAATCGTGTTTTTGGCTTCACTTTCTTCTGATTCAGCGCATCCTGTTGCTTGTTCTAAGACATTAACCATCAACTAAGTCCGCGTTTTATGGCGACTTAGCTTCACGGCGGAAATTCGGTTCGAGGCCCACCCTGGGCACCAACTTAAGGGGTTCTGGGGATGTTGACTTCAATC
>CAILBQ010000581.1 GCA_903832475.1 uncultured Acidobacteriota bacterium
GACTATCGATTTGAAGCCCCTTAGCGGTATCGGTCATCTAGTGTTCCAGCTCGGACAAGACCGGGTAGATGTAGGGCCATGGGCGTTCGGCTGCTCATACGCCGGAAGGCTCGACATGTGGCCATACCGGGGCGAGTCAAAAGATTATGGGTACGAATTTGCTCCGACCTCTGCTGTCAACGCAAAGGAACTAAATGCCTTGGACAAAAATTTGCGATGGTTTCGCTTCGATTCAGAGGCAACCGTGACCCTGGCGGTTTCGGGACTGCCGAAGTAGGAGGTTTAAGTTGCAGATGGCGGGTGCCCCCGGTCTCGCCTCTGAGACCGGGGATCGGACGACCCCGAAGCCCACCAGTCTTCGAACTCTGTCGACTCAGATAGATCACTGCCCGAGCCAAGCGCCCATCCGCAACCACCCCATCCGACAAAGCGTTTATCGTTACCGATCTTCTCTGCCAATCCTCGTTCACGATCATGGTGCTCTGCCGGCTAAATCGAATAGCGTTATATTGATCGTGATCGGAAACGGAGAAAGATGTCATTTTTCGGGGACACTAAGCAGACTGCAAGCAGGTTTTCGCAGCACATTGAGGAGTTTCAGGCTCTTTACAAGAGTCGAGGATTGGCTTTCGGACGTCCCAAGGACATCTGGGTTTTCGTGAAGTTGCTCAAGACTGATCGGTCCTTTCGTCAGGAGCTTGTTCTACTTGGCAACTCAGTCATAAGGCGCGAAGGCGGAAAGGTCTCGCTAACAATTCTGTTCACCATCATTGCTGTTTCGATTGGCGGCCTTGGTATTGCGGGTATGGGTAGTGCGTTCGGACTCCCGGCGGCGGCGCTCGCCGCGATTTTAGGTTCCATTGGCTTCGGCTTAGGCCAGGAGATCGACACCGCAATTAATCCGAACGTTGCTGCGAAGGATCAGGGCTCATTTCCTAAAGAATCTGAGCCGGCGGTGGCCGATGAGGCCAAGCAAACAACTAAAGCTAAGTTCGCTGATGCTGAACCTTCCGGTAGCATCTTCGAAATCGTCGAGATGATGCAAGCGCTGGACGAATCTCTGACGCCTATTGCAGAAATCACGTCAGCCAATAACCTTCTGCTTCTGAACATTTCAGAGCAAATTGAGAAGACTAAGACAGACATTGGGGCAATCAAGCAATCCGGCGATGATCTTTTAACCCTTTCGGTGTCGGATTTCCTGACCCTGAAGACCATGGTCACCTCCTTCGAGAACGAATGGCGACAAGTAATTGAAACGCAACAGAAGGCCATCAAGAAGCTATCGATACTAGCCTATGGAAGCAGCGGCCTTTCAGTACTGGTGCTTGTTGCGATCATCGTCCTACTCGTCCATGAGCTCCGACAGTTTGGGTGGTGATGCATATCAATGATGTCTACGGTTTCAGAGTCAATATGCTCTATTGGTAACGACAAGTCGGCTTATCGGAAGAAGCGGCCCGGGTGCCCCCGGTCTCGCCTCTGAGACCGGGGATCCGAACCCCAAGGCCTGCCCCCACCCGCGTTACAAATCGTTACTGCCAGCGTCTCCCCGCGTGCTGTATGCTTGCGCCCGGAGATACAGGCATGCTTTTCAGTAAAACGATTTCTCAGGCGGCCGTCAGCGTCCTCGCCGCAACTCTCTGCATCGCGTCCGTCGCCCAAGCCGACAACCTCACCGTCAAAACATCCGACGGCAAGATCCACGGCAAGACACTGAACGACGGCAAGGTCCGCGCCTTCGAAGGCATCCCCTACGCCGCCCCGCCCGTCGGCGACCTGCGCTGGAAATCCCCGCAGCCCGTCAAGCCCTGGAAAGAAACCCTCGACGCTACCAAGTTCGGCCCCCACTGCGCCCAGGGACACTTCTTCGACGACATGGTCTTCCAGGACAACGGCATGAGCGAAGACTGCCTCTCCCTCAACGTCTACACCCCGGCCAACGCCAAAAAAGCCCCCGTCATGTTCTGGATCCACGGCGGCGGCTACACCGGCGGCGGCAGCGATGAGCCCCGCCACAACGGCGACTTCCTCCCCACCAAAGGCGTCATCCTCGTCACCATCAACTATCGTCTCGGCGTCTTCGGCTTCCTCGCCACGCCCGAACTCGCCGCCGAGCAAGGCGGCACCGCCGGCAACTACGGCATGGAAGACATGGTCGCCGCCCTCCAGTGGGTCAAGAAAAACATCGCCGACTTCGGCGGAGATCCCAACAACGTCACCATCTTCGGCGAGTCCGCCGGCTCCTTCGCCGTCAGCACCCTCATGGCCACCCCCTCCGCCATGGGCCTCTTTCATAAAGCCATCGGCGAATCGGGCGGCGCCCTAACCACCGGCACTCTCGCCATGCCCACCCTGGCCGACGCCGGACCCAAAGACGCGGAAGCCATCAAGCCGCTCGGCGCCACCCTTGCCGAACTCCGCGCCGTCCCCACCGACAAGATCCTCGCCGGCACCGCCAAGAGCGGGGAAGTGCGCTTCTCCCCCATCCTCGACGGCAAATTCCTCTCCGAGCCCGTCAGCGAAGTCTACGCCCAGGGCAAGCAGGCCAAGGTTCCGTTGCTGGCCGGCTTCAACCGCGACGAGGGCTACTTCCTGGCCAACGGCATGACCGCCGACAAGTGGACCGCCGACAGCACCAAGCGCTGGGCCGACAAGGCCGCCGCCTTCCTCAAGCTCTACCCCGCCACGTCAGACACCGAAGCCGTCCGCACCGCCACCGACTTCGGCGGAGACCAGTTCATCGCCTTCGGCACCTGGAAGTGGATCGAGATGGATCGCCGCACCGGCAACAAGGACATCTACCGCTATAAGCTCGACCTTGCCGCGCCGCCCAGCAAGTTCCATCCCGGCAGCTACGCCTTCCACTCCGATGACATCGAGTACGTCTTCGGCACCCTCGATACCCGCCCCGGCGCCGTCTGGCGCGACGAAGACCGCAAGCTCTCCGACCAGATGATGGACTACTGGACCAACTTCGCCAAGAAAGGCGACCCCAACGGCCCCGGCCTCCCAGAATGGCCCAAGTACACGGAGGGCGATCCCGTCCTGCACCTCGATAACCCCATCACCGCCCGCCCCGACGAAAACCGTGGCCGCTACGAGTTCTGGCTCGACTCCGAAAAGAAGTAGCCCAACGGGAGTCCACAGTCGGATGCTCACAAATGGGGTGCCCCATATCTGACCGGTACCATCGGTCAGATGTGGGATTCTCCGACGCAGGTACCGAGGGCCGCATCCAATTCCGCACAAAAAGAATCAGCCCGGACAGGGTACCCGTCCGGGCTTCTTCTTCTGGAGTCGTTTCGAAACCTTAGTGGCTCACACCAGACGCAGCCACAAACCCCTCCGCCTGTGCCGGCTCCGCGCCATGCGTGGGAAGCGCATTGAAACTCGCCCCATTGCCCGCATTCAGCGCTCCCGAATGATCCGGGCCAAGCCCCAGCTTGATCAGCGCGCGGGAATCCGGGGTGATCTTCGTCTGCCAGCCCTGGTCCCCTTGAAACTTCAGCATTGCCGCCTGCGACTCAGGATCCCACTTGCCCGACGGCTCCCCGCTCAGGTAATGCTCTCGGATCAAGGCCTGCTGGATCGCCGTAACCCGTTCCGAATCAATCGCCTGCTGGCCATGCATCTTCTTCGTTTTGGCTACCGGCGCATGATGTGTCGCTTTCGAATGACCGCTCGTCGGAGACCGATGCACCCGGGTTGCTAACGCTGGCGTGACGCTTACTGCAGCTGCCAATAAAAATGTGAAACTAGCACGGACTATCAATAGAAATTCACCTCTTAATAATTTTCCGAGCTTTCTCAGCCCAGTCTATGGCAGACCTTCCTCCCCGTACAAGGAAATCAGCACAGAATTCCCGTTTATTTTCAATACCAAAAAGGGGCCGGCCGCATCCAATCCGCCAACACGACCCCTTCCTCTTCGACGAACTCCCCCAGCTTACGGGAGCGTTCCGCCCACAAAGTTGATTCCATCCGTGGGATGTTTCGGGTTCATGATCTCAAAAACCACGTCCTGTCCGGACTTGAGACCACCCACCACCTGGTCGAATTGCGCCTTGGTTCCCGTCGCCTGCTTGTTGATCCGCGTGATCACCAGCCCCGGCTCCAGCCCCTGCTGATCGGCAAAGCTGCCCGGCCGTACCGACTGGATCACCATGCCCGACGTGCCCAGCTTGCTGGCCGTCGCCGGCGTCACCTCGCGCACCACGATGCCCAGCTTGCCTTCGCCGGCATCGCCATTGCTCTGCGGCGTCTCTTCCTCGTTCTGCGCCTGCTCCGAGAACACCTTGTCGCGGTCGCCGATGGTCACCGTCGTATCCGCAGGCTTGCCGTCGCGCAGGTATTGAATCCGCACGCTGCTGCCTGGGTGCCGGCTGGCGATCTCAGACACCAGGTCGTTCCCATCCTTGATCGAACGCCCGTCAATCGACAGGATGATATCCCGCGGCTTGATGCCCGCCTTGTCCGCAGGCCCGTTCGGCGTCACCGTCTGCACCAGCACGCCGTTCTTGAAGCCATAAACGCGGCCAACCGCGCCAGAAAGCCCCTCTCGGAACGAGATCCCGATCGAACCGCGCGTCACCTTGTGGCTGGGCGAAATCAGGTCGTTATACACCTGCACCACGGTGTTCGAAGGCATGGCAAAACCGATGCCCTGGTATCCCGAAGACTGCGTGTAGATTGCCGTATTGACGCCAATCACTTCGGCATTCATGTCCAGCAGCGGACCGCCCGAGTTGCCCGGGTTGATCGCCGCGTCGGTCTGAATGAAGTGCTGGAACTGTCCACTCGCGCCCGGCTCGATGGTCCGGTTCTTCGCGGAAATGATTCCCGCCGTCACCGTCTGCGACAGCGAAAACGGGCTGCCGATCGCGATAACCCAGTCGCCCACCGCCGTCGAATCGCTGTTGCCCAGCTTGACTGTCGGCAGCGGCTTGTCGGTCTCAATCTTGATCACCGCCAGGTCGGTCGCCTTGTCCACGCCAATCACCCGCGCCTTGCGGCCCAGGTCGGTCGTATCCGGATCGGTCGAGAGCTTCACATAGATCTCGTCGGCCTTTTCCACCACGTGGTTGTTGGTGATGATGTAGCCCTTGGGATCGACAATGAACCCCGAGCCCAGCGAGTCGCGCTCCCCGCCGCCGTCTTCCTGCCCGTCTCCCGGAGCCTGTCCGCCAAAGAAGCGGTTA
This sequence comes from uncultured Acidobacteriota bacterium, assembly GCA_903832475.1. Taxonomy (GTDB): domain Bacteria; phylum Acidobacteriota; class Terriglobia; order Terriglobales; family Acidobacteriaceae; genus Acidicapsa. The sequence goes on from CAILBQ010000581.1 coordinate 5,202, forward strand.
AAGAAATCCTGAAAATTCCCCTGCCCGCCCGGCCCCTGTCCCTGTCCCGGAGCCTGCGGCATCGCCTGGCCCTGGCCGGAGTCGTCCCCGTCGCCCTGGTCGTCATCCGGCTGCTGCGGCGCAGGCCGCGCATGCGGATTCAGCGGCATCCCGCGCCGCCGTCCATTCGACGATTCCTTGGGCAGCGTCCGCGTGTTGATGTTCACCACCGCCGGACCAACCTGCTTGGCAATCTTCGCAAACGCGTTCGGTGCCACCGTCGAATCGGGAATCTTCAGGGGCGTCGCATCGCTGCTGTTGCTTCCGCCTGATTTTTCCTGGCCGTGTACGCCATGGGCCGTGTACGAACCCACCAGAATTGCCGCGGAAATCGTTGCCAGTACCGCAAATGTCGTTAAAAGCCGCCGCGTGCGGAGCCGTTCAAACATGGATTGCATACGTGGTTCAACCTCGGGTTCTTTCATCTTCCCCGCATCTGCGGAGTCTTGCCAAACGTCTCAGCATTCCTGAAGCGCGCGAGACCATACCAACCCCAAGTATAACGGGAGTATGGCAAAGACTTCACATGCGACCGAAACACCTGTGTCAAAAGGCTTTGTGAACGTGCACAGCCCCACAGCTTGCGAAAAAACTCGACCTGAGGCTTTGTGAAAGGGCACGACTTTCAGTCGTGCCGCTAAAGCTCGCAAAATGAGCGGGCTTTAGCCCCTGCTGATTGGTGGCCATTCAGGAATCTCCGAGCTGCCATTCTTCTCAGGCCCATCTGACTCAACTCCCCTCACCATCCATATCATGACGATTCCGGAATTTGAACCTCGTCAAGGAAGTCCCTTTCCCCACACGCAGCGATCCTCGTGCATCACCAACTAAGAATCTAGTTGAATAGACGCGGATGTCTGGTCAGAGTGACGCATTTTCAGAAAGATTGCGTTTTCACCGTGCTACCATCTGGCATGTTTTCTGCCATCCTGTCCTCTTCCTCACCCGCCCGCATCCCTTTTCGAGCTTCGACCGCCAGCATCTCCCAAAGAATTGCCCTTTCGCACGTCGCCCTTCTGGCCGTGGCCTTTTTCATCGCGCAGCCGGCTCCTTTGCTCGCCCAGGACCCCGCTCCCGCCGCACCCGGTCAATCCATGCGCGATCGCGTCCTCGCCCGCATCCTTGGCCCCGCTACCAGCGCCTTCACTCCCGGGCAGATTGCCAACATGCAAAAGCTGCGCGACGCCGCCATTGCCGATCCCTACGCGCTCAACCAGCTTCGCCATCTCACCGACAACATCGGCCCGCGCATCAGCGGCTCGCCCCAGGCGCAGCAGGCTGTCGAATACGTCGCAGCTGAAATGAAAGCTCTCGGCGCCGAAGTCACCCTGGAGAAAACTCAGGTCCCGCACTGGGTCCGCGGCCTGGAAACCGGCGCTCTCGTCTCCTGGCCGGCCATGACTCCCGGCACCAACCAGAAAATCGTGCTCACCGCCCTCGGCGGCAGCGTCGCCACAGCCGCCGACGGCCTCACCGCCGAAGTCGTCGTGGTCAATAACTGGCAGGATCTGAAATCCCTGAATCCCGCCTCCCTCAAGGGCAAGATTCTTCTCTTCAACAAGAAATTCGACAAGCAGCTTGCCGCCCAGCAAGGCGGCATCTACGCCTATGGCGATGCCGTCCAGTACCGCGCCGCCGCTCCCATCGCCGGTGCCTCGGTCGGCGCCGCCGCCGTCCTCGTCCGCTCTGTCGGAGGAGCCGATTACCGCATCCCTCACACCGGCATGACCATGTACGTCCCCGGCATTGAAAAAATCCCAGCCGCCGCCATCACCGCCGAAGATGCCGACCTGCTCGCCAACCTCACCAGCCAGGGCCCCGTCAAAATGCACCTGACTCTCACCCCGCAGACGCTGCCTGACGCCCCCAGCTACAACGTCATCGCCGACTGGAAGGGAACCGAGCATCCCGAGCAGGTGGTCGTCGTCTCCGGCCATCTCGACTCCTGGGACCTTGGCACCGGCGCCATCGATGACGGAGCCGGCATCGTCGTCTCCATGCAGGCCATTCATCTCCTGCAGAAGCTCGACATCCATCCCCGCCGCACCGTCCGCTTCATCGCCTGGATGAGCGAAGAAGAAGGCTCCCAGGGCGCAGCCACCTACGGTCAGGAACACGGAACAACGCCCTCCGACATCGCCAACCACATCGGCGCCATCGAATCCGACCTGGGCGCCGGCCATCCCGACGGAGTCGTCTGGGCCGGCAAGCCCGAACTCGGCGCCTGGCTCGCACCCGTCGCCCAGGCCCTCGAGCCCATCGGCGCGCAGACCTTCCGCAGCTCCCCTGAAACCGGCGAAGACATCAACGTGCTGACGGAGAAAGGCGTGCCCAGCTTCGCCCCCTCGCAGGACGGCCGCTATTACTTCAACTACCACCACACCCCAGCCGATACGTTCGACAAGGTCGACCCGCACGAACTCAGCGAAAACGCCGCCGTCATGACCGTCCTCGCCTACGCCCTCGCCGACAGCGCCGAACCCGCCCCCCGCTAACTCCAGACCCTGCGACGGCAATGAGAGTCATGAGAGGGTGCGAAGAACAAGAGGGTCTTCCCCTGGCATTTGTGAACCGGCGAGGCAAGGGAGCAACCGATCCAATTAGGGCATCCGGGGACTCATAAAAATTTCTTGGAAACCGTCTCCATACGCCAGGTAGCCCATGCGCTGGTGGCCACCCAAGAACGACCTCCCTAGCCGGCCCAAATACGACCCTCGTACCCAGCCGCGACGATTCATCAGAAATTCAGCCAGCCGGCAGCCGTTCCCGGATGCCAGGCTGGCTTGTATCCCAGCTACTTGAGGGTATAGGTAGCCGTGGCCACGGCGCTCAACGAGTCTTTCGCTGCCAAGGCGATGGCCTTGACGGTCGTCGTGCTGGTGAGCTTGAACGCTCCGCTGTACTTGGTCGAACTGGTCGTCGGAGTCGCGCCGTTGGTGGTGTAGTAAATCGTCGCTCCCGCGGTTGCATCGGTGATGGTTACGGTCTCGGTGCCGGTAAAGGTACCCGAGGCCGGGGAAATGCTGGGTGTGGCTGTAGGCGGCGCGATCGTGTAGGTGCCCGACTCCGTCGTGCTGATGCCGTCCCCGGTAGCGATCGCGACTGCCTTGACGGTCGTCGTTGCATTGACCGCAATCGGACCGGTGTACTTGGTTGAACTGGTCGTCGGAGTCGTGCCGTTGGTGGTGTAGTAAATCACCGCACCTTTGGTCGCGTCGGCGATAGTGACGGTTTGCCCCTTGGTGTAGGTTCCCGGCGCGGGCGAGAGGGTAGGCTGAGCGGTCGGCGTCAGCACCACGTAGTGGGCTGAATAAAAACCGGTGTCGGGATAGCCCGGAGCCGTCGCAAAAGCCTGGATGGTCTCGGTCTTCGTAACATCGATGGGCCCTGTGTACAGATTGGACTTTTCGGTCGGAATACTCCCGTCCGTGGTGTAGTAGATCAAGGTATCCGCCACGGCGCTGGTGATCTTCACCGTGTGAGCTCCGCTGAACGTGCTGGCGCCCGGTGAGAAGGTCAACGGCCCAGCCGCACTGACTTTCCAGACCGTTCCCCTGTCGGTGGAAGGGACGCCGTCGTAGGCGCCGCCGTACGTGCTGGTTCCGTAGAGGTTACCCTTGGCGTCGGCGATCAGTCCGCCGTTAATGCCATGACCATCGCTTGTGTTCGCGCCGAAGTCGTGTAGGATCGACTCCGTCCATCCTCCGCTGCTCGTCGGGGAAAGCTTGAAGACCGTCCCGCAGCCAATGGAGCACCCGTTGTAGCCGCTGGCGTAGGCGCCCCCCTGGCTCGAAATACCGTAGAGGTTGCCCTGCGCGTCGAAGACCAGATTGCCAATCTCGTAGGAGCCATCGGTCGGCTGGCCTTGGAAGCTGTATAGAATCTTCTCGGTCCAGGGTCCGGAACTAGTCGGCGACAGCTCGAAGACCACGCCCGCATTGTGCCCACCGCCCGCCTGCTGGGTTGTTCCGTAGAGGTTGCCCTTGGCGTCGAAGATCAGGGCTCCCTTGGGATCATTTCCGTCCGCGCTGCCGTTGGCCCCGGTGAAGGTGTACAACAGCTTTTCCGTCCAGGTTCCGTTTGTCGCTGGCGACAGCTCAAAGACAGTCCCTTCCGCGTATCCGGTCGGATTATCCCCGGCGTTCGTCGTCGTCCCGTAGAGATTGCCCTTCGCGTCGAAGATTAGGCCGCCGATAGGGCCGCAACCGTCCGGCTGGTTGGTAAAAGTGTGCAGCACTTTCTCCGTCCAGGTCCCCCCGGTGCTCGGAGTCAGCTCAAACACCACTCCGCAGCCGCCGTTCGCGGCCGTCTGATAGGTCGTTCCGTACAGATTTCCCTTGCTGTCGAAAATCAGGTTGCTCTGCGGAAGCGCTCCCGTCGTTCCATACTGCGCGAAGGTGAACAGCGTCTTTTCCGTCCACACCCCGCCGGTGCCCGGCGAAAGCTCAAATACCGTGCCGCTGCCATTATTGACTCCCCCAAAGGAGGTCGTACCGTAGAGGTTGCCTTTCGCGTCAAAGATCAGACTGCCCAGGGGGTTTACTCCATCCAGGCAAACCCCGCCATTGGGACAAAAGTTCCATAACACCTTCTCCGTCCAGCCGCCGCCTGCCTTGGGCGAAAGTTCAAAGACCGCCCCGGCGCCGCGTGAGCCGCCATACTCTGAAGTGCCGTAGAAGTTGCCTTTGCCGTCCGTGACCAGGCCTGCGGCTGGTTCCAGCGGGTCACCGTTAACGCCCCCAAAGCTGTAAAGGATGCTTTCTTGGGCAACCGACGTTCGCGCTCCCAGCCCGAGCACCGCCAGTGCCATCACTGTGAATACCAAACCCAACTGCGTCTTTCTGCTTCTGAACTCGCTCAATTTTCCATCTCCTTGAATCGTTGGCGGTTTCTGGGTGCACGGCGAACAGCAAGGGGGGAGGCCCTGCTCGCAGGCTTTTTCCTGAAACCTGCGCTGCTATCATGTGGGAAAAAGCAGCAATTTTGGTTGTGCCGATTCAAGCCAGGTGGGGCCATTTCATGCCAGTGTCGGGGAAAGGCAGGGAAAAGGACGAATCTTCGTCTCCGGGAGATCGGCTCGACTCCTGGAAGGAGATCGCCACCTACTTGGGCCGCGCCGAACGAACCGTAAAACGGTGGGAATCCGATCGCGGATTGCCCATCCACCGGCTGCCCGGCGGGGGAAAGTCATCTGTCTACGCCTTCTCCGCCGAACTGGATGAGTGGCTGCAGTCCAGCCGGGAACTGGAGGCGGCTTCGGAGCAGCCGGCATCGGTCCCCGTTGCTTCGCCAGCGGATATGCCCACGGAAACCAGTTCCGTTGCCCTTGCCGCCGAGGAGGGGGTCAAATCATCGGCCCGTCCGGCAGAGCCGGCGGCCTCCGCAGAAAACGCCCTTTCTCTACCCGCTCCCGCCAGCTCCCGATTCCGCCGAGGTTGGCCTTCTGCCATCCTGTTCGTGAGCCTTACCCTATTGGCTATCATCTTGTTGCTGCGGCCGCTTCATGGCAAGTGGGCTTCGCCTTCTTCGCGAACCGGGGCGCCTGCCGTCTCACCTGCCGAGAAAGCGCTGGCCCACGATCTTTATCTGAAGGGACGCTACGACTGGAATCTCCGCACTCCGGAGAGTCTCAATCGCGCCCTGGATTCATTTACCCAGGCGATTGTCCATGACCCGGGTACCGCGGAGGCATATGTCGGGCTGGCCGACACCTATGATCTGCTCCGCGAATATTCCACCATGACAGAAAGCGATGCCTATGCCCGGGCAATCGTCGCAGCCAAAAAAGCCGTGGAACTGGATGATTCTCTCGCCGAAGCCCATCGCGCCCTGGCCTTTGCCGAGCGATATGGCGCCCTCGATTTCCTGGCCTCGCAGAAAGAGTTCGAACGCGCCATCCAGTTGAACCCCAAAGACAGCGTCGCCCACCGCTGGTATGCGAACGCTTTTGCGGTGCAGGGCTGGTTCGACCTGAGCCTTGCTGAAATGAAGAAAGCTCGCGAACTCGATCCAACGTCCAATGCCACCCTGTCCGACCTGGGAATTTTGCTGTTCAATTCCGGCAGGAGCAGCGAAGGGATCGCCTTGCTGCGTGAAGTGGAACGCTCTTCTCCCGAGTTTGGCTCCGCTCACCGCTACCTCATGCGCATCGGTTTCGATACTCATAATTTCCCGATGTATCTGGCGGAAGGCCAGAAAGCGGCAGAACTCAGTAATGATCCAGCCCTCAAGGACATCATCGAGTCCGCGCGGTCGGGCTACCTGCACAGCGGTCCCGATGGCATGCTTGCGGCGGTCTACGCCATGCAAAAGCAATATAGCCGGGAAGGAAAGATCAGCGCAGTCTATCTGGCCATCACCTGTGTCACCATGGGCAGAAGGCAGGAGGCTCTGCAAATACTGGAAGATGCTTTTGCGCGTCGCGACCAATACGTCGTGAGCTCCATGCTCTCTGATCCGGTTCTGCTCATGATGAAGGACGAACCGCGCTATGGGGCCTTGTTGAAAAGAATCCACTTTCCCCCGGCACCGGTCCGTGCCCCTTCGATCCAGGATTGACCGCCATTCGAACCAAGATGGCGTGCCCGTTCGCAATTCCTCGCACTTGGGATCGAATCTTACCCCTCACACCCCAAACTGCCGCAGATGATGATCGGCGTGCAGATACCCCCAGCGCATCCAATCCGCACGGCTCATCGCCCCAAAGAACGGGTGCGGATTGCGCTCCAGCCCTGGACTCGCGCAGAAGCGCTCCAAGGCTTCCAGCAAGCGTGTCCGGTCAGCCTCAAAGGTATTCGGCGGCGTTCCGCCGCCTCCCTGCCGCATTTCCTCCACGGTCGGGACGTTGCGCGGCCACGGTGCCGGAAGCCGCAGCGCCATCATCTTCATCACCTTCCCCGGAACGCCCATCTTCACGGGCTTTGCCGCCCGTTCCCCCAGGGCGAGATGGAATGCGTCGCTCAAATGGCAAATCACCTCCTCGACCGTCATCGAACCCCAGACTCGCTGTGCGGAAGGCGTCAGCGCAGAGATGCGTTGCATGATTTCGTTCCTGTCCGTTACATTCGCCAGCGATTTCATCGACACGTACTCCTCCTTAGCCGTTTGCTCATGGTCCCTAGCATTTGGGACAGGGATTCCCCCCGAGCGGACCGTCCCTGGGACCATTTCAACCCCGCTGATTCCCAAAATGGAACCCAGCGCTCACTCCAGGCCCACGCGATTTGCGCATCAATTGCCCCGCGTGGCGCAAACTATTCATAGCAGATCCTTTCCTTTTCCCGGCACGCGGCCAGGGAATGAAGATAGCAAAGGAATAGCGAAAGGGACCCCCACCCCCCCCGGGGGTACTTCGTCTTATCTTCGCTTTTCGGCGCCTTCAAGCTTCATGCGCCGTCGGAACATGCGGCTGCGGAATCAGCTCCGTCAGCGCAATTCCACATAGAATCAGAATCGCTCCCGAAGCCGGACGCAATCCCAATCGCTCGCCCAGGATCAGAAACGAAGTGATCCACGCAAACACCGGCTCCAGCGTCATGATCAGCGCCGTGTGCGTCGCCGGCAAAATCGACTGCGCCCAGCTCTGAATGGAGAACGCCGCCGCCGTCGCCAGCACTGCGGCAACCGCCAGCGCAACCGCCAGTCGCATCGTCAGATGCATCGCTGGATGCTCGAGCAGCGGCATGCTGATCGCCATGAACAGCGCGCAAAACCCAACCTGCAGCAGCGCCAGCGGCTGAAACCGGATGCGCGGCGAAGCATGACCCAATGCAAGGCAGTGAAACGCAAATCCCACCGCGCACCCAAACGAAAGCAGGTCGCCCACATTGATCGAAGAGAAGTCGGGCATCAACCCGGCCTGCGCCGCCGGCATGGTCAACAGCAGAATTCCGCCAAAGGCCAGCAGCGCGCCGCAGTAAGCGTTCCATCGCGGAGCCTTCGCCCCCGGCGGTCGCAGCAGTTTCACTGTCGAGAACAGCGGCACCAGCACCACCACGAGTCCAGTGATAAACGCCGACTTCGAAGGCGTCGTCTTCACCAGTCCCGCGGTCTGAAACTGGTAGCCCATCGCAAGAAAGAAGCCAACCACCGCTCCGCTGATCAGCTGCCTGCGGTTGACCTCGCGCCAGTGGCTCCGGTACGCGACGGCCAGCACCAGGAAGGCCAGCGTCATGCGCACCAGGTTGAAGGCCAGCGGCGTCGCATCTTTCAGCGCATCCTTCACGACGACGAATGTGGTTCCCCACACCGCGACCGTGAAGATCATCAGCAGGTAGGCGCGCAGCTTCATGGCTTGCCTGAATTGGGTGTCGTGTTTTCAAAGACAGTTTTCCCGCCAACAACCGTCTTGATCACTCGCGTCTTCAAAATCTCGGGCGCAGGAACAGTCAGCAGGTTGCGATCGAGAATCACGAAGTCGGCTTCATAGCCCGGAGCTAAAATCCCCTTGCGCTTCTCCGCAAACTCGGCAAACGCCGAGCCTTGCGTGTAGGCGAACAAAGCCTGCGTGCGCGTCAATGCATCCTGGGGAAAGTAGGTCTTCGTGCCAGCTTCATTGGCGCGCGTCACGGCCGCATATAAGCCGCGAAACGGCGTCACCGGCTCGACAGGATAATCGGTGCCAAACGCCAGCTTCACGCCCGCATCGAGGAACGCCTTCCAGGCGTAGGAACACGCCGCGCGCTTCAGGCCAAGCCGATCCTCGGCCCAGTTCATGTCGGTGAGCAGATGGTTCGGCTGCATCGACGCAATCACGCCAAACTTTGCAAAACGGTGAATGTCCGCTGGATCGACAACTTGCGCGTGTTCGACGCGATCCCGCTGGTCAGGCATACTGGCGATCGCCGCTTGCGAGAAGGCATCGAGCGCCATCGCCGCAGCCTTGTCCCCAATGGCGTGGAAGCCGAGTTGAAACCCGGCCTTGGCTCGCTCGATGGCCATTGCATTTAGCTTCGTCTGCTCATATCTTGCCAGTCCTGAGTTATTCGCCTCGTCGGCAAAGGGAGCCTTCATCGCCGCGGTGTGCGAACCCAGCGAGCCGTCCATGAAGCCCTTCAACATGCCGGTGTGCAGCATCGGATCGTTGACGTCGTGATGCGCGCGCATCTTGATCAGCGTTTCCATAGGCATGTCGAAAGGCAGCCACTCGCTGATGCGCGCATGCAGCTTACCTTCCTTCTCCAGTTGTTCGAAGACCAGGAAGTCGTCCCATGTCGAGAAGTCCTGCAGTGAGGTCAGACCGTGCGAAACCGCGTCCTCGATGGCCAGCTCGAGCCCGCGCCGTCGCTCGTCCGCGGATGGAGGAGGAATCAGCTTCTCCACGTCTTCCATTTCGGTTTCGCGCAGGATGCCGGTCGGCTCGCCCTTGGCATCGAGATCGATCGCTCCGCCCTGCGGCGCGACTGACATGCCGGTAACTCCCGCAGCCTTGAGCGCTGCCGTATTTGCGATAGCGATGTGTCCGTCGATGCGCTCGAGGATGGTCGGATGATCGCCTGTGACCTTGTCCAGATCCTGGCGCGTGGGCAGCGTCTTGTCAGTCCACAGCGTGTGGTCCCAGCCGCCGCCGGAAAGCCAATGGCCCTGAGGGCTGGCCTGCGCCTTCACCTGGATCCGCTGGAGCATGTCCTTGAGCGACGTGGTGCCAGTCAGGTCGACGTTGAGCTTGGTCTGTCCCGCGCCTCCCAGATGCACATGGGCATCGTTGAGGCCGGGCATGACGAATGTGTCTGCTTCAAGGTTCCACACCGTGGTCGAAGGGCCTGCGAGGTGCTGAATTTCCGCATCCGTTCCCACCGCGAGCACCTTGCCGTCGGCAATCGCCATCGCCGAGACGGTGCGCGGCTTCCCTTCGCCGAGGCCTTCGCCGGTGAGGATGGTTCCATGCAGAACAACTAGGTCTGGAGGAGTC
>CAILBQ010000582.1 GCA_903832475.1 uncultured Acidobacteriota bacterium
ATGTTTGATGTGTTTCGCGAGTTTTTCGCGAAAGCTCTTGGGTGAACAAATCTGTAGAGGGAATTCTTTTCGAGTCTTTGTGAATTTAGTCTGTGTGCGGCCTGAGGGCAAGGTTACTTCCCCTACTAAGCCCAAGACTTTGTATGCCAAATTGACGTCAACATATGAGTATTCAGTTACAGCTTTGAAAACCTGAAAGTGGTCCTTGGGCAATAGCCAGTTCTTATTTTTTTGAATCGGAGAGCCGATTAGCTTCCACCAAAGTTTCTTGATTTGTTCGTGCTCTAGATTTTCGAAAAACTGATGGACGTCAAGGGCAAAAACGTAACAACTCTTGTATCGGCGAATGCATTCGAAAGCTTCTTGCGCAAAATGGATGTTGCATTTTCCGCCGCGTCCACGTACCTGAGGAATTCGGCGGTAGGCTAAAACGCAATCTTCAATTCCGCGTCTCCAGACTTCTTCTTCGTACGGAAGGCTTAGGAGTTTGCGGTAATGGGCGAAGATATGGGAATCTCGTCGTGCCGCATACCTGATATTTCTTACTTTCTTGGTTACATCGGCAGGCTTAGTCCCGCGTTCCGCGAATTTCGTCCAGGTTTGGTCTTTATTTAGAAAAGGGAAGAATGGGTGGGTTGATACTTTAGCTGGGTCGGAAACAAGGGCCTCCGCCTCGACCCTAGTCAGCGGCGGATCAAGGTGAGGAGGATAAGACCGTATGCGAGGTGAGAGCATTTTTCAAACTCTCGCAATTTTTTCTTGAATTGAGAGAGGGAGTTGGCTGATGGTGACCCTCATGTAGGCGCCAACCCCCTTCACTATTGCTGGGTGAGTCACAAATGTTCAACGAGATGCCGTACATTCTTGACTTGAGCGTTACGATCATGGCGAGAATGGTAGGCATCGCCCTGGAGCACCTTATGCGGTACCGCCTTGACGAATTCAACCCTGCCTCTTCTACCCCCAAGCAGTTGCTTATCGAAGAGGATATCCAGAATATATCACATTATGGAATTGTTATTACAAGAATATAGCGAAATCTGGTGGGGGGAGTCAGCCGACCACAACAGGCAGTGGCTTCCTTGCGACCCCCCTACAGGTCCTTGTGGGATGTGTGGGCAACAATCTCTACCAGCTGTGGAGCCAGTGTTCGTCTTGGCCGATGCGGATTTCTGTGCCGAATAACTCGGATAACACTTTTTGAGTTAGTAACTTTTCGCGGGGGCCGTCGGCGTGGATGCGGCCGTCGCGCATGAGGAGGATGCGGTCGATTTCCGGGGGGATGTCTGCGAGGTGGTGAGTTACAAGGATGAGGCCGGTGGAGTGGCCTTCTGCATCTGGCTTCATCAGGCCGCGCATGGTTTCGCGGAGGGAGCGCTGGGCGGCGAGGTCGAGGGCGTTGGAGGGTTCGTCGAGGAGGAGCTGGCGGGGGCGGTGGACGAGGGCGCGGGCGATGAGGATGCGTCGTTTTTCGCCGGCGGACATTTCGCCGATGGGCTGCTGGGCTAGGTGGCTGGCTCCGATGCGGGTGAGGGCTTGGGCGGCGCGGGTACGCATGGGTTCTGTGACGACGAGGTTGGGCCACAGGGTTGAGGCGCTGAAGAAGCCGGCGATGACCGCGTCTTGTCCTATGGTGCGGGCCGTGGTGCTGCCGGCGCTGTCGGCCGCCGTGCGGGTGAAGGATTGCAGGCCGGGGAGGGAGTCGGAGACGACTCCGAAATGCTGGCGGAGCTGGGTGAGGTCCCAGCGGGGGCGGCCGAAGATGGCGATTTCGGGATGAGGGAGGCCGGAGGCGGCGCTGGGGATGAGGGGGTAGATTTCGCAGTTCATGGTGCGGATGAGGGTGGATTTGCCGCAGCCGTTGGGGCCGAGGATGGCGACGTGTTCGCCGGCGCGGATGGTGAGGTGGATGTCGTGGAGGACGATGCGGTCGCCGAGGGCGACGTTGACGTTGCGCATGCGGAGGAAGTGGTCCGAAACGTCTTGGGGCGGGGTGATCGCTTCCCGCGGTTGTGGAAGGGTGTTGCCTGGCAGGGCGGGATGATTCATCTCATTTGTTAGAGTAAACGGGGCACCTGCCGTGCGGGCCGACGAGTGGCGCAGTACAAAGACAGAAACATACGCAAGAAGCAATTTCCCTAAGGGGAATGACAGAAAGAAAGACAAGGGCAATAACGGAGGAAGAGAGGCAACTGCAACAGCCGAGGAAGAAAGGCAAAGACAACTGCGGAGGAAGAAAGGCAAATACGGAGACAAGAGCAGACGCAGATCCTTCGCTTTGCTCAGGATGACAGGCGAGGGAGAGAGATTGAGGGTGATTGCGGGATGAGTGATGTATCTGGGTTTTTGATGCCGGCGGGGTTTCGGTTTGCGGCGGGCAAGGCGGGGCTGAAGGCGAGCGGGCGCGCGGATTTGGCGGTGATTGTTGCCGATAAGCCGGCCGCGGCGGCGGCGATGTTTACGGCGAACCGGGTAACGGCGGCTCCGCTGGAGGTGGATAAGAGGCACCTGGCGGCGACGGGCGGTCGGGTGCGGGTGGTGGCGATCAATGCCGGGAATGCGAACTGCGCGGCGGGGCAGGCGGGGCTCGATGCGGCCTACCGGACGTGCAAGGCGGCGGCGGAGGTGTTCGGGTGCGAGCCGGCGGAGGTGTTTCCTTCGTCGACGGGGATTATCGGGGTTCCGCTGCCGGCGGAAAAACTGGTGGCGGCGATGCCCTCGCTGCGCGAGGAGCTGGGGAGCGAGTCGGATCACTTTCAGCAGGTGGCGCAGGCGATTCTGACTACGGATCTGGTGGAGAAGACGGCGTTCGCGCGGTTTTCGGTGGAGGGCCGAGAGGTAAGGATTGCCGGGGTGGGAAAGGGATCGGGGATGATTCACCCGCGGTTAGTTTCGGCGGCGCCTCATGCCACGATGCTGATGTATCTGCTGACCGATGCGGAGGTTGAGCCGGAGGTGTTGCAGGGGATGCTGGAATATGCCGTCGAGAGGAGCTTTAACCGGATCTCGGTGGATGGGGATACTTCGACGAACGACACGGTGCTGTTGCTGGCATCGGGGGCAAGCGGGGTGAAGATTCCTGCGGGGTATGCGCCGTTTGAGGAGGCGCTGAGAGCGGTGGCTACTTCGCTGGCGCGGCAGGTGGTCGCGGACGGCGAGGGTGTAGGGCATGTGGTGGAGCTGCAGATTGAGGGTGCGGCTTCGGATGCGGAGGCGGTGAAGGTGGCGAAGGCCATTGCGCATTCTCCGCTGGTGAAGACGGCGTGGGCGGGCTGTGATCCGAACTGGGGACGGCTGATGGCGGCGATTGGGAATTCAGGTGCCGAAATTGACCCGTTGCGAATCGATATTTGGTTTGGGGAATTGCGCATCTGCCGGGACGGCGGGCGGGCGGCGGAGCTGGATGAGGCAGCGGCGCATGAATACCTGAAGCAGGCGGAGTATTCCGTTCGGATTGAGCTACATCAAGGGGCGGGGAGCTGCCGGTTTTGGACGACGGATCTGACGGCGGAGTATGTGCGCATCAACGCGGATTACTCGACGTAGAGGCGGGTGGAGTGGGAGAGGTAGGTCGCAGAGTCTGGTCGCGACCGTATCCGGATAGCTCTGACGGTGGTTTTCCGGGGTCTTCGCGAGGACGATGGGGCGGGCTTTTCAGCCCTTACTCACGTTCAACGCTTGGACCTGGGCCTTTGGCCCAGGCTGGTATGGCTCAGGCCTTCGGCCCTGAAAAGCTTCGTGCCTGCAGACACAGACACGTCAATTTCTTCTGTATTTTGAATTAGCTTTTTCTTCCCTATCTGCGAACCTCTTTGGTACTGGTTCTGCACGCGTTGGTTTTGGCGCGAGGTGTTGAGAACCGTTGATGGAGACATGGGTTTTGCGGCGGCCGGAATATGCGGCGCGGTTTCGGTGTGTGGGGCCGGATTGCGAGGATACCTGCTGTGCGGGATGGACGGTTCCGCTGGATGAGGCGACTTGCCGCAAGTATGACGCAGTGAGTCCGGGAGCCTTGCGGGAGTTGCTGGATGCAAATGTGGAGCGGCTGGAGCGGGGCGCCGATGGGGCGATGCCTCAGGTCTATGCCAGGGTGCGGCTGAGGGCGGACCACGTTTGCCCGTTTCTGACGGAAGGACGGCTTTGCCGAATTCAGGCGGAGTGCGGGGAGGGATATCTTTCGACAACGTGCGCCACGTATCCGCGGATCAAGCACAGGATTGACGGGTTGGAGGAGATGGCGCTTTCGCTGTCGTGTCCGGAGGCGGCGCGGCTGGTGCTGGGAACTAAAGATCTGCTGGGAATTCGCGGGGAGGGTGAGTATCGGCTCACGTGGGAAGAGTCGCAGGGTGATGCAAAGGCGGAACAGGTGGACGTCGGGATGGACTGGAAGCGGTTGTTCTGGCCGATGCGGGAGTTTGTGCTGATGGTGCTTACGCGAACGGAGTATGCGCTGTGGCAGAGGCTGTTCCTGCTGGGTGTGTTTGTGCGGCAGTTGGAAGGGGTGAAGGTGGGTGCGAGGGGATTTTTAGCGCTGCTGAGTGGTTTCAGGGCGGCGGTTGAAGAAGGAAGTTTTCAGCCGGCCATGGAGGCCATTGAGCCGGATTTAGAGATGCAACTGGATATGGTGCTACGGCTGGCGGGTATGAAGCTGAGCCGGTCGTTCGTCGGGACGAGGTTTGTTGAGACGCTGGGCTGGTTCACGAGAGGGATTGGGAATGAGCCGGGGACAGAGATGCGGGACCTGATTCGGGGATACCGGCTGGCTCATGACAGGTATTACGAGCCGTTCTTTCAGAAGCGTGGGTACATGCTCGAGAATCTGCTGGTCAATGCTGCGTTCAAGAGCCTTTTCCCGTTTGGATCGGGGATAGGGTCGGCAAGCTGGAAGCCGGGTTTTGAGCGGGAGTTCGCGCTGCTGGCGGCGCAGTTTGCGTTGATGAAGGGATTGCTGATCGGCGTGGCGGGATTTCATCGCGAGGGATTTGCCGAAGAGCATGTGATTCAGACGGTGCAGTCCGCGTCGAAGCACTTCGAACATCATCCGGCGTTTCTCGAAGAGACATACAAACTGCTGTCGGCGAGCGGCCTGGATACGCCGCGCGGGCTGACCATGTTGATGCGCAATTGAGAGCAGCGCTGGAGAAAGGCGGCAGCGAGCGGGGCGGGGCGGCTGATATGCTTGCGCTCATTGCAATCCGATTGAGAACAGGCTGTTGGTGAATATGACGAAGAGGGTATGGGATCGGCGCCAGGTGTTGGCTGGGTCAGCGAAAGTTGTTGCCGGATTGACGGCGGGCGCCGGAACGAGTGGGGCGATGGCGCAGTTTCCTCCGGAGCAGGTGCTGGAGGATGCGGCGATCGAGGTGGTGACGAGCACGGAAGCGGCGGGCTGGCAGAAGGGGCAGGCGTACAAGCCGAGCTTTCGCTGGGAGATGCTGAATCTGAACGTGAATCCCAACCAGGCGGCGAAGGATCTGGATGCGGGAAACACGATGGAAGGTTTTGGCGCTTGCTTCAACGAGCTGGGATGGACTTCGTTGAATGCGTTGAAGCCGGAGGATCGGGACGGCGTGATGCGGGAGCTTTTTCATCCCACGCTGGGAGCGCGGTTTACGTATTGCCGGATGCCGATTGGGGCGAATGATTTCTCGACGGGCGCGTACAGCTACGACGAGACGGATGGGGATTTCGATTTGTCTCACTTCAGCATCGATCATGATCGCGCGACGCTGATTCCATTCATTCATGCGGCGCAGAAATGGCAGCCGAAGCTGAAGGTCTGGGCTTCGCCGTGGACGCCGCCGAGCTGGATGAAGCGGAACCATTTTTACGCGGAAGCGAAGGCGTATCCGGGGATGGTGGATAACGGGATTCGCGCGGACCAGGTGGGGCATGAAGGCGAGGATATGTTCCTCCAGGAGCCGCGCTACTTTGAGGCGTATGCCAACTATTTTGGCAAGTTCATCGACGCGTACAAGGCGGAGGGCATTCCTGTCGGCATGGTGATGCCGCAGAACGAATTCAATTCTGCGCAGAATTTTCCCAGCTGCACGTGGACGGCAGAAGGGCTGGGCAAATTTCTTCATGCGCTGCTGCCGCAGATGTCGAAGCGCGGGGTCGATGTGTTCTTTGGCACGCTGGAGCGGGGGAATCCCAAGCTGCTGGAGGTTGTCATGTCCGATCCGCAGGCGGCGGAGATGTTGAAGGGTGTGGGGGTGCAGTGGGCGGGGAAGAATGCGCTGCCTGAGCTGCATCGCGAGTATCCGGCCATGGCGGTGTATCAGTCGGAGCAGGAGTGCGGGGACGGGACGAATTCGTGGAGCTACTCGGGGTATTGTTGGGAGTTGATGAAGCATTATTTCCGGTCGGGAGCGCGCGGCTACATGTACTGGAACATCTCGCTGCTGAAGGGCGGCAAGAGCACGTGGGGTTGGGCGCAAAATTCGCTGGTTACGGTGGATGCGGCGACGAAGACGTTTCGTTATACGCCCGACTATTACTTCTTGAAGCATCTTACGCATTTCGTTGATGTGGGGGCGCGGACGATCGAGGTGACGGGGACGTGTGACGACGTTTTGGGTTTTGTGAACCCTGACAAGACGGTGGTTCTGCTGGTGCGCAATGCTTCAAAGCGTGAGGAACTAGTCCAGGTGGAGATGGGCGGTCGGGCATTTGCGCTGAAGCTGGCGGGGGATTCAATCAGCACGGTGGCGGTGAAGACGGTGTAGTGGCTTTTGATGCGAACTCTTCCAGAGTCATTGGCGCGACGATGAGGGCTGGTAAGAGGACCTCTCTTGCGACGTTCGCGGTACAGAGAGCTGGCAAGGGCTGAAGCGTCTGCTTGAAAGCTCGCTCGCGTATTTGTTGAATGACAAATGGACCGGGCTTTCAGCCCTGCGATGGTTGAACCTTCGTACCCGGGCCGTTGGCCTGGGCTATGATGACGCGGGCCGTTGGCCCTGGCCTGCTTCCATGGCGCTGAGCTGTAGTTCTCACGCAACACTCGAGGATGTCTTCGACACGACCGAAGTCGTCCTGTTAGACCGCAGGCGAGATCAGTCGTTGTGACGCCCGGAATGCCGCGCTGACACAGGACCTGGATACCTCAGTTGACTGAGTGAAAGGCGACAGAGAATTCGGAACAATTTCCAGGACTGAACCGTATATAGGAGCATGCGGATTGGGCCTTTCGTCTCTCTTCTTCTGATTTTGGCATTGGGTGGGACATATCAGAGTCATGCTTCCGACGTGGGGCATGCTTCCGATCTGGCTCTGGTCGGGGCGAGGATTTACCTTTCGACATCGGAAGCACCGATTGAAAGCGGCACTGTTGTTGTGCATGATGGACGCATACTTTCGGTTGGACCGACGGCGAAGGTCAAGGTGCTACGCGGTGCGAAGGTCATCGACTGCAAGGGGCTGGTGGTGACGGCGGGGTTGTGGAACAGCCATATACACATCCTGACGCCGGGGCTGGTACACGCGGACCGGCTCTCCGTGGAGGAGACGACGGAGCAATTGCAGGAGATGCTGACGCGGTGGGGATTCACGACCGTGTTTGATATCGCTTCGGTGCTCAAGAACGACAATCTGATTCGTCGCCGGATTGCGAGCGGAGAGGTGAAGGGGCCGAGGATACTGACTGTCGGCGAGCCGTTCTGGGTGAAGACGCCGATTTACGTTCAGAAATTTCTGAAAGACAACGACATTCACATTGCGGAGGTGCATTCGGCTGCTGAGGCACGGGAGCGGGTGCGGCAACAGATTCGCGATGGTGCGGATGGCATCAAGATCTTTGCCAATTCCGTGGAGTACAAGGAAATCCTCACCATGCCTTTGGACCTGGCGAAGGCGATTGTCGAGGAAGCACACAAGGCAGGCAAGCCGGTGTTTGCGCATGTTTCGAATAATGAAGGAATTTCCGTGGCGATCGAAAGCGGGGTCGATGTTCTGGCTCACACCACTCCGACGGACAGTGCGTGGAGTCCAAGCTTTGCGAAGAGCCTGGTGGACGCTCATGTGGCTCTCACTCCGACACTGACGCTGTGGGACGCGGAGTCGAAGAAGGCGAATGCTTCGCAGGATGACATTGACAAGGGGATGGGTAGAGCGGCCGCACAGATGGAGGCTTTCGTCCGAGCGGGGGGGCAGGTTCTGTTTGGCACCGATGTTGGGTACATCCAGAAGTTTGACACTTCGGAAGAGCTGGAGTGGATGTCGCGCGGAGGGATGAGTTTTCAGCAGATCCTGGCGTCGCTGACGACGAATCCTGCGCAGCGATTTGGGTATTCCGCGCACAGCGGGAGGATTGCGAAGGGGATGGATGGGGACCTGGTGGTATTGAGCGTCGATCCAGCGAAGGATATTACGGCGTTTGCCCGGGTTCGCTATACGATTCGCGGTGGGCAGGTGATATACGCGGCTAACGGGTAGGGCGCTGGATCGTTGGCGCCGTAATCGCGCTCAGCTTCACCGCTGGGTAATCGTTGCGTGAAGCAATGTGGACGGGCGGGGAAACTCCCGCCGCGTCCGGTGTGACATTAGTGAGACTTACCGATGGCATCGAGCAACTGGTTGTGCTGGGTGAGCATGATAACGACATTCTTAGCTACGGTTCCCAAGCTGGTGTTTTGCGTCTTGGCCGATTCTTCGTTGCAGTGTTTGTGAATTTGCTATTACTTTCTTGAGATTAGACTAATCCATTATACATTGATTATGTCTTCCCTGCACCTTGAGGTCTTCTCTTCATTGGTGTGGCTTAAGTA
>CAILBQ010000583.1 GCA_903832475.1 uncultured Acidobacteriota bacterium
CGACGCTCTTCCGATCTCCCGCGGTGATCCTGGAGCGCAAGCGCGCACAGGCAATCTACCAGGAACTGAAAAGTCAGGCCATCGATCCCGGTCTGCTGCAGCAGGGGGAGCGGACAGACCAAGACGCACAGCGCTCAGCGGTCTTCAGTGCGCACATCGTCCCCATTCCGGCCTGGGGAACGAAGCGCCTTGAAATGGAATATCACCAACGCATTGGCGTCGATGCGCGCAAGAGCTACTTCCTGCTGCCGCTCAAGCCGGATGCCTACGGCAGCCAGCACATCGCGCACCTGAGCATTCATTACGAATTGCATTCCGCCGCGCCCATCAAGGACTTCACCATCCCCGGCAAGCTTCTTTCGCTTCAGACCACGCAGCAGGATGAACACACCATCAAGGGAACCATCGAAGCAGCCAACCTCGATCTGGGTGAGGATTTCGCAACCACCTGGAGCGTGAATGCGCCCAGCAACACCGTTGACGTAATAGCTTATCGCAATCCGCAGCCGATGATGCAGACGCCGGCATTCGATGGCGCAATCGATGGGCCAGTCAAAGATGCACGAGGCAAATCAGCAAGATCGCAAGCCGAGCCGGGTTACTTCGAGGCTCTGGCTCAATTGAACCTGCCCTCGCAGCCTGCCTCTGTCGAAACGCAGGCAGGCTCGAGAACGGTCGTCGTGCTCATGGACACGTCGCTGTCGATGCAATGGGAGAAACTCGAGCGCAGCTACGCGGCCGCTGCCAAGGTGCTGGAAAGCCTGCGCCCGCAGGATCGATTCAACCTGTTGCTTTTCAATACACGCGTCGATCCCTTTCGCCCCTCACCTGTGGCCGCGGACCTGGCAACCGTGAGGTCGGCGATGGATTGGCTGAGAGCAAGCCATCTGCGCGGCGGAACGGATCTCGAAAAAGCACTGGAGGCAGGCCTGGCGCAGGCCGCTGAAGCGCAGTCGACGCTGATTCTGCTGACCGACGGTGGCGCGGACCGCGGTGAAATTCGCAACGCAAAGCTGGCGGCGGGATACAGTGCGCGATGGTCGCACATATCCGCAGACCGGCGGCCCAAGACGGATGTGTTTGCCGTGGGCGACGACGCCAATCTGCCGCTGCTGCGCTTGCTCAGTCACAACGACGGAGTCATGGAACATGTCCTCTCCAGCGAGCCCGTCGAGTTCAAACTAACAAATTTTCTTGCCAAGGCGGGCCAGACTCCCTTCGGCAATCTGCGCCTTGCCGTCTCTCCGCAGACCGCGGTGGAAAAGGTCTATCCGCTTGATGCGAATGGCACGGTTTTCGATGGCGGACAAGCGGCCTGGGTAGGCGAGTATAGTAAGCCCGCGAAGAACGTTGGCTTCCGCGTGGAGGGCCAACATGAAGGCAAAGTGATCAGCGCGGAAGCGAAAGCCGACCTGCCTGCAGAGGCTCTCGAACATGATCAACTGCCGCGCCTGTGGGCGGGAGCGCGCGTGCAGGCGCTGCTCGACCAGATCGATCGCGATGGTGAAACCGAGGCGGCCATCCAGGAGATCATCCGCCTGGCGCGCCGGTACAAATTTGTCACACCTTACACTTCTTTCCTGGCTGCACCGAGAGCGCTGCTGCGACCGCGCGTCATTCGACCCGGTGACCCGGTGCTGCGCATCCACACCGATCCAGCCATCGTGTCCGTGGTGGCGATGTTCCCGTTCGGACTCGAGAAGCCGTTGCGCTACCTTGCCGGCGAAGATGCATGGCAGACGCGTTTCCTCGCTCCGCCCGAGATGACTGACGGCGTTTACCAGGTGCGGCTCATCCTGCGCGACAAAGACGGGCAGACCTATCGCGAGCAGAAGAGCTTCATCATTGCTTCCAAGCCGCCCACGGTCAAAGTGCGCCTGGACCGCTTGCGTTACCGCGCCGGCGACGAAATACCCATCTCCGTCAGCGCATCGCAAAGCACGCGTACACTGACGGCGCGAGTGGAGGGCATGGCGCCGGTCAGCCTGCATTGGAATCGTGATGCATCGGCCAGCATCGGACAGGTAGAACTTCCAAAGAACCTGCCCGCTGGCGACTACACGCTGGTGGTAACAGCTGAAGATGTGGCACACAACCTGGCCACTGCGGAGGTGCATCTTGAAGTGGTTCCGTAAAGCCCCGCTTTTCTGGGCCGTGCTTCCGCTGACCGCCGTCTCGCTGAGCGCAGCCGCGGTATGGCAGGGTGTTCCGCTGCGTTTCAATTTTTCATCAGGTTGGTCGCGCTGGATTGAGAACGTGCCCGCCAACTCCGATGTGGAGAAAGCCTTGTACCGCCTGATGCAGTTGCCGGGAGGCGATATTCTTTTCCGTCGCAGCCCGAATGAAGCGGTTCCGGCGCTCACCAGCCTGCAGGCGGCGCAGAAGGCAGATGCGATTTATTCCTTGCGCGCTCTTGAAGAGGAACAGGCGCTCGACTTCGATGCCGCCGAGCGAGACTGGAAAGCCTGGGTCGACAAATCCGACGATCCTGTCGCGGCGCATCTGGATCTCGCCGACTTTTACGATCGGCGTTTGAAGCCGCAGCAGGAGATTACAGCGATAGAATTCGTCGGCCAGTCGGCTCCCGACGTGCGCGAGCGATGGACCGCAGTTGCATCGCAGCGCGCCTGGCTTGCCTGGCAGCGGGCGCTCAAGGTAGTCAGTACGTTCGCGCTGCCACATGCGGAATCAGTACGCCTTTACGCAGAGTGGGTCAAACGCTTCCCGGCTGAGCCTGCAGCCTATCAGGCGCAACTGGACTTCCTGCTGGCGGAACGCGAATTCACTGCGGCTACCGATGTGCTTGCGCGTTACCGCACAACATTTCCGCAGGACACGATATTCCCCGTCAAAACAGAGGCTGATTTGGCTGTACGCCGCGGGCAGGTTATAGACGGTCTGGCCGTCTATAACGCAATGTTTGAGCCGCTATGGCCTGCGGAACTAATCAAGAGCTATATCGGCTTGGTCATCCAAAGCCGCCAGGATCGCGCCTTCGCCGATGGGCTGCGCGCCAAACTGGCTGCCGATCCAGACGACCTTCGCGACGCGGCCCGGCTTTTCTACCTTTATCAGCAACAAGGGCAGCTGGATTCCGCGAAAGCTGTTCTCGCCCACTTCCGCGAATCGAAAGAAACACGAGGCGCAGCCTGGAAGGCCCAAGAGCTTGACACACTGGAGCAAATCTACGAGGCCATCCAGGATTTTCCTGAGGCCGCGCGCTACGCCTATGCGCTGGCCGCGGACAAATCGCTGCCTGCTTCTGAGCGCGGCGGCACGGTAGCGCTGGCGCGCATCCTGCTCTCGGCTCCCGAACTGCCACTGCGCGTGGGAGCCGGTAATCTCGCCCTCTACAAGAACATTGCCACCATGGATCGCGGCCCCGGCTACCTGAATGGCATCCTGTCGCTGCTGCTCAACACCCAGGGTCCCGCCAGCGAATACGCCAGCGAAGACCAAATCGCCACGCCCTACTTTCATCGCGCCCGCGCGGCGGAATTACTTGCACAAATCGATCAGCGCTTTCCTGATGACCCCGCGCGGGCCTCGCTGCATGCCAGCCTCATGACTGCTTACGGCGTGTATGGAGAAGATCAGGCGGTCATTCGCGAGGGCACGTCCATCCTGGACAAGTTTCCCAAGTATGGAGAACGAGTTCAGGTTGCGATGCAGCTAGCCGACGCGTATGAACGGACGAAGCAGGTTGACCGGGAATTTGCGGTCTACCAACGCCTCCTGCAGGAGCTCGCTGCGCAGGCTGATGGTGTGCCGCTAGGCGCTGGAGGAGACCGCTATAGCAAGCCCATTGCCTCTTTACCGCAAGCAGCACTTCCAGTTCCTGAGCCCAAGAATGCAGACGCTGAGAGCGCGGAAGAAGGAACTGCACCACCCGTTTCGGCCAAGACGTCGCCGGCTGTGCGTTCGCAGCAGTATGCCCAGGTTCTGGACCGCTACTTGTCCCGGCTCGTCGTTCTGCATCGCCTTCCCGACGCATTGACGCTGTTGCGCGGCGAACTCGATCGCAATCCGCAGGACCCGGGGCTTTACGAGAAGTTGGCCGGCTTCCTCGATCAGAACGCTCTGAATTCGCACGAGGAAGAAGTCTATCAACGCGCCATTCAGCAATTTCAAGACACGGGTTGGTATGCCAAACTGGGCCGCTTCTACCTCCGCCAGAAGCGCAGTGCCGACTACAGCGCGCTTATGCACAAGGTCGCGGATGCCTTCGCCGGGACGGAAATAGAGTCATTCCTCGAGCAAGCTCCGGCACCGGACAGATCGTTGGCGCTGCAGGTGAATCTTTACGCGTATCAGCATTTCCCGCACGACCTGCGCTTTGTCGAACGTTTGATCGCGGAGTATGGGCGGTCTTCGCGGACGCGACCCGAATTGGAAAAGCTGCTGTGGGCGCACTGGTCCGAAAGTCCGGCCTTCCGCAACCGACTGTTTGAATTTCTCAGCAGCACGGGCAGGTTGGACGCGCAAATTGCTGTCCTCCGTCAGCAGTCTCCAGAAATCGAAAAAGGCGACTGGAGCGGCTTGGCCGCTCGCAATCCTGCTGCTGGACGCTTTTGGCTCGAGTCCTGCCTGTGGCAATCGCGCTATGAAGAGGGTCTGGGCGCTGCTGGTTCACTGGCGGCGGCCTACCCTTCAGATTCAATGCTGGGAGAGCAGGCTTCGTCGCTGTATCGGTCGTTCGCCTACTTTCATCCCGAAGATACAGACAAGGCAGTGACCATTGAAAAGCGTTTGCTTGAAAGCCAGACGGCGAATCTCGACCTCATAGCACGTATTGGCGACACCTATGCAGACCAAAATCGGCTGGAGGATGCTGCGCCCTACTGGCAGCGCATGGCCGAGGTGCGTCCCGGCGAAGCCGACGGCTACCTGCAATCAGCGACCGTGTTCTGGGATTATTTCGACTTCTCCTCGGCTCAGGCGCAGTTGGAGAAAGGCCGTGAGCGGCTGCACCAACCCGCGCTGTTTGCGTATCAGGAAGGCGCCATCGAGGAGAGCCGGGGCGACCTTCCTGGCGCAGTCCGTTCCTATACTGCTGGCGCGCTGGCCGAGCCCGTATCGACCGAGAGCCATGATCGATTGCTGACGCTCGTGCGCAAGTCTGCGCTGCGAGCACAGATCGAGGCGGGAACGTCGGCTCTGCTTCAATCAGCCTCTCCGACCAGCAGAGCTATTCAACTGCGCGCAGCCATTCTCGAAGCCGGGCACCAGAAAGCCGATTTTTCCAAAGAACTTGAGCGGCTGATTGCACAGACCAACTCCTTCGATGTGCTGGATGCGGTCGCAGCCGCTGCCCGCAGTCATGCGTTGGCGGATGTCGAAGAAGCTACTCTGCGCCGGCAGATTGCCCTGACCAACGACCCCGTACGCCATCTCCAACTGCGCTATCAACTCGTTGATCGCCTGCAGGAGAAGA
>CAILBQ010000584.1 GCA_903832475.1 uncultured Acidobacteriota bacterium
AATTCTGACCGACACCGCTTCCAGAATCCAGAAACGTCCGGGCTCCAACAACAGCCAGCGTTCGATTGGAATGGTGACTCAGCGGTCCGCCCTCTTTCCCCACATGACGGTAGACCGCAACATCTCCTACGGCATCCCGCATGTTGATCTTCAGGAATGTCGCCGGCGCACGGCTGAAATGCTGGACCTCGTCGGTGCCTCTCAACTGGCTTCTCGTCGGCCTCGTGACCTCTCCGGAGGAGAAGCCCAGCGGGTGTCGCTGGCTCGCGCCCTTGCGCCTCACCCCCGACTTCTCTTGCTCGATGAGCCACTCTCCGCCCTCGACGCTGCCGCTCGCGACAAAATCCTGACTCGTCTCCAGGACTGGCTTGCTGCACGCAACATCCAGACCCTCCTCGTCACCCACGACGCTGCCGATGCGCTGGCAACCGAAGCCGAAGTCGCGCTCATGGAGGAAGGCAAAATCACCGCCCTCGGACCCGCTCACCTTGTCCTTGCGAAAGAACGTGCACGACTCTTGCAGCGCCTGCTCTCCCCTACCTCAAAATCCGAGTAAAACGGGCTCCATTTCTAAATGCACTCCCAAAGCTTCCACTCGCTCCACAATCAGGTCCCGCATCGCCAGCATCTCCACCGCCGTTGCCCCGCCAAGGTTCACCAGCGCCAGAGTGTGCCGCGAAGAAATCCCCACCCTGCCCAACCGAAACCCCTTGCTAAATCCCGCTCTCTCGATCAGCCACGCAGCCGGCAGCTTTACCATGCCGTCCCCCGCTGGATACACCGGCGGCCTCAGCCCCAGCCGGTTGCTTATCCCCTCAAGCTGCTCTTGATTCACCAACGGATTCTTGAAGAAGCTTCCTGCGCTCCGGCAATCCGCATCTCCTTCGACAAGCAGCATTCCTTTCGATCGCCGGATTCGACGCACCGTCGAAGCCACCGTCGCCAAATCAGGCTCGTCAACCCCTCCAAATTCCTTCTGCAAATCTCCGTATGCCACTTTCGCTCTGCCCCCGGGACACAGACGGAAATCCACTCTGGTCACCAGATACCTTCCCCGCCCAACCGTGTTGAATAAGCTGCTGCGGTAGGAAAACCCGCACTCTTCCCGGCTCATTTCTCGAAACTCCAGCGTCTCCAGATCCAGCACGCGCACCCGCTCGATCGTTTCTGCGACTTCCTGCCCGTACGCCCCAACATTCTGAACCGGCGTCCCGCCCACCGTCCCTGGAATCCCCGCCAGGCACTCTACCCCAGCAAAGCCCCCTTCCACCGCCCGCTGCACAAACCCATCCCAGTCTTCTCCCGCCGACACATGAAACAAACCCTCATCTGTCTCAGCCTGTGCAACTCCCTTCAGTCCCACCCGGATCACCAGCCCATCAAATCCCCCATCTGCCACCAGCAGATTGCTTCCCCCACCCAGGACGAACAGCGGCATTGCGCGACCCCCGGCCCACCGCACCGCCGCCTCGATCTCGTCTTCGCTCGTCGCCTCGGCATAAAACTGCGCTGGACCGCCTATCCCCAGCGTTGTCATCGGCGCAAGTCCTACGTTCGAGCGAATCTCGGGTAAGCAGGGCATCATCCGTCAGCCTACAACACCGCACTACCGTGATCTCCGATCCTCCAGTCCTTCCGCCATTCTCAGGAAGATAAAGAAGCCAGCCGCCGCAACTTGAAAACTCGAAATAGCACGAAAGTCGCATCTCTCGCCACTTACGAGCACTATTCAGCAAGCCTGGAAATAATGCCTCATAAAACCACCTTCTGGACAAACAAGGA
>CAILBQ010000585.1 GCA_903832475.1 uncultured Acidobacteriota bacterium
CACAATCCCGCATAAACCACGTTCGAATGAACAGGATCGATCGCCACATCCGACCCGCCCGTCTTCGCGTCCTTGTACAAGACCTTCGTCCAGGTCGCGCCACCGTCCGTCGACCGGAAGATGCCTCGCTCTTCATTAGGCCCATACGGATGCCCCAGCACCGCGGCATACAGCCGATTGGCATCATGCGGATCGACCACCAGCGCAGGAATCTGCTGCCCATCCCTTAATCCCAGGTGCTGCCAGGTCTTTCCCCCGTCCGTCGACTTGTAGATCCCATCCCCCACCGACAAGTCCGGCCGCCGCAACCCCTCGCCGCTCGCGACATACACCACATTTGCATCCGAAGGAGCTACTGCAATCGCTCCGATCGACTGTGTCGGCTCGGCGTCAAAGATCGGATTCCACGTCCGCCCATAATCCATGCTCTTCCACACTCCGCCATCCACCTGGCCCACGTAGAAGACATTCGGCTGCCCCTGCACTCCCGTAGCCGCGCGCGTTCGTCCCCCACGAAACGGCCCAATCATCCGCCAGTGCATCTCCGTAGAGCCCGGCTGCAATGGAACCTGGGCAAGAACCGGCGAAACAGCAAACCCTATCGAAAGCAGAGCAAGGAAGCGACGAACCATAGTGAAGACACTCCAGGGAATCAGGCAGTCTCTACATACTAAAGCCCATAGCACAAGCTCCCCTTGCATCCGCCCATCCGCATTCCGAAGCGAGGGCTCCAGAGGATGTATGCGAATCCATCAACCATTCCGCGAAGCCTTATATTGAATCGAGCGGTCAGCAGAACCCAGGTTGGCTCACTGCGCATTCTCGCTGCGGTAGTAATTCAGCAGTCTTTAGAGGTTGACCATGAGAATCGAATTGCTTCTGGCCATCGCCATCGCGCTTCCAACAATCGGCATCAGCCAGACCGCATCCGTCCCAGTCGACACCGGCTCCAAGGTCCCGCAAGCCCAGGCCCAGGCAGCGCTCGACTTCCACAATAAGGTCCGCAAGGAGGTCGGCGCGCCACCCCTGCAATGGTCCACCGACCTCGCCGCCGTCGCCCAAAAATGGGCCGACCACCTGGCCAGCGACAACAATTGCGGCCTCTCTCACACGCCCAACGATCCCCACGGAGAAAACCTCTTCGCCGGTAGCGGTGCGCCCTACACGGCCCTTGACGCCTCGCAGGACTGGTACGGCGAAATCAAGCAATACAAGTACGGTCCCGTCACCTACCAGAACTTTTCAGCCACAGGCCACTACACCCAGATGGTCTGGAACACCACCACGACCGTCGGCATCGGACAGGCCACCTGCAGCAACGGCGGCATCGTCATCGCCGCCGAATACGACCCCCACGGCAACGTCATCGGCCAGAAACCCTACTAACCCCTGCTGGTGTGCGCTCGCGGCCCAACTTGCGGCAAACTGCTAGAGCAAAACCTCAAGGCCCTGGTCGCGCGCTTTCTGTTTCAGCAACTCATCCGTGGTCGCAATCGGTAGCTTCCGGCGTATTGCAAGCGCGAGATAAGCAACGTCGTATGCCGTAATCTCAAATTTTCGGGCTAAAGATTCGAGGTCGACATTCATCCACAAGGGCTGTGAATCTTGAACGATGGGGAGCGCCTTCAGCAGAGCAAGATATTCCATGAGCTGCTCTTCGGATGTTCGTCTCCGCTTGGTATGCGATACGTACATGTTGTTCGCGATTTCGAAAGCCCAGATCTCGGGAACGACAGCCGTTTCCAATACCAAACGGCGCAGCACGCTGCGACTGTAGGCCGTATCTTCCGAGGCTTCCCCTGGGAAGCACCACGATATGGCCACGGAAGCGTCCAGCACGAACATCGTCAGTCCAAAGAAATACTAAAAGCGGTGTCCTTCATGCAGAAGCCCTCGGTCGATGGTGCAGTCCAGGCTAAGTTGATGACGGGTGCCAAACTCGAGCATTTTGCGGACCGCGTCTTCGGCAGCACTAGGCGACTGCTGAGGTTTCGCATGGGATCCAGCGAACTCTGACACCAGCGACAAAAGGTAGTCCTCAATGCCCATTCCTTGGGCTCGAGCCTGGGCAAGTAGCCCAGCTTCAACATCGGGTTTCAGATGCAAGGTAACAGTCATAC